>DATGXM010000145.1:0-10755 GCA_035298985.1 Azonexus sp.
CAGCGCCAAGGAATTCGTCAATCGCGTCTGGCCGCATGCCGTCGAGGCTTCGCGGTCGACCGGCGTGCCACCGCAGTTTCTGGTTGCCCATTCGGCCCTGGAAAGCGGCTGGGGACGCAGTGAAATCCGCAAGGCGGACGGTTCTTCGAGCTACAACCTGTTCGGTATCAAGGCCGGCAAGAACTGGACCGGAGCGACCGTCGAGGCGACGACCACCGAATACGTCAATGGCCAGCCGCAGCAGACGGTCGAGCGTTTTAAGGCCTATGGTTCCTACGAGGAGGCCTTCCGCGACTACGCCAGCCTGCTGCGCAACAATTCGCGCTTCAGCGCGGTGATTGGTTCACAGGATGGCACGGAGTTTGCAAAACGTTTGCAGCAGGCCGGTTATGCCACCGATCCGATGTACGCCGACAAGCTGTCGCGCATCATCAATGGCCCGGCCCTGCGGCAGGCATTGATCGGTTGATCGCCGCCTAAACTTTACGGTGCATTGGCCGTTAACCTCTCAGAGGTGACAGGATGAGTACAGGAATTTTCAGCATTGGCGTCAGTGGTCTGACGGCGGCACAGATGGGGCTGCTGACGACCGAACACAACGTAGTCAACGCCAATACGCCGGGCTACAGCCGGCAGGGGACCGTTCAGGCGACCAATATCGCGGTCAATACGGGGTCGGGTGCCATCGGTCAGGGCGTGCATGTGCAGACTATCAAGCGCATGTACGACAGTTTCCTGACCGGGCAGGTCAATTCCGCCCAGACCCAGGTCAGCGAGCTGGACACCTTCTATACCCAGATGCAGCAGATCGACAATATGCTGGCCGACCCGGATGCCGGTTTTTCGCCGGCGCTGCAGAGCTTCTTCTCCGGGGTGCAGACGGTTTCCACCAGCCCGTCGCAGCTGCCGGCGCGGCAGTCGATGATTTCGTCGGCGCAGACCATGGTCAGCCGCTTCCAGAGCATCGATGCCCGTCTGTCGGGGATCCGGGAGCAGGTCAATGAGCGCATCACGAGCACCGTCAACGACATCAATTCCTACGCCGCGCAGATTGCCGATATCAATCAGCGCATCGTGGTCGCCGAATCGAGCTATGGCCAGCCGGCCAACGACCTGCTCGATCAGCGCGACCAGCTCCTCGCCGAACTGAACAAGCTGATCAAGGTCAGCACCAGCACCAATAGCGACGGCAGCTTCAACGTCTATTTCGGCCGCGGCCAGCAGTTGGTCGTCGGCGGGCAGACCATGCAAATGACGGCGACCCCGTCCAGTTCCGATCCATCGCAGATCGCCGTCGGTCTCAAAACGATGGGCGGCACGCAGGAATTGCCGGAATCGCTGATTACCGGCGGGGCACTGGGCGGCCTGGTCGATTTCCGTAATGGCTCGCTGAACCTGGTCACCAACGAACTGGGGCGGGTCGCCGCATCGCTGGCCCTGACCTTCAATGCCCAGCACGCACTGGGGCAGGATTTGCAGGGGAATGTGGCGGGCAATGCCGGCTTTGTCGGCAATTTCTTCACCCTGTCCGATCCCAAAGTGATGGCCAACTCGTTCAACACGGGAGCCGCCAGCCTTACTGCCACATTTGCCGCCCCGACGGCACCGACGGCGCCGAACTACAGCGGCAATTTCTCCACCCAGCTGACGACCAGCGATTATTCGATCCAGTTCGGTGCGGCCGGCGCCTATTCGATCACCCGCCTGGATGACAATACGGTGGTGGCGTCCGGTGCCGGGGCCGGGACGGCGACCTTCGACGGCGTGTCGCTGAACATTGCGGCCGTGGGGAACAACGGCGACAAGTTCGTCATCCAGCCGACCGCCGAAATCGCCCGCAATATCGGCGTCAATACGCAAATTTCCAGCGATCCGCGCAAGATCGCTGCAGCGGCACCGATCCGCGCCGACAAGGTGGTGACCAATACCGGTTCGATGACCCTGTCGCAGGGCGTGGTCGGGGTCGGCTACAGCGCGCCGGCCGCACCACTGACCCTCACCGCTACGGCAACCACGCTGAACGGCGTGCCGGGGACCTGGACCGCCGTGTATTCCGACGGCACCAGCAGTACCACCACCGGCAATATTCCGCTGACCAGCGGCACGGCTACCTTGTCCAAGATCGCCTTTTCCGGCATGTCCTTCGACATCAACGGTACCCCGGCCGTCGGCGATCAGTTCACCATCAAGAAGAACGCCGCCGGTGTCGAGGATGGCCGCAATGCCCTGTTGTTCGCCAAGCTGCAAACCCAGAATACCGTGGCCAGCGGCACGGCAACCTACCAGTCGGCTTATGCCCGTTTGGTCTCCGACAGCGGCATCCGGACACGGGAAGCCAAGGTTCAGCTCGATGCCCAGACCGCTATCCTCGATCAGGCCGTATCGGCCCGGGAATCGCTGTCCGGCGTCAATCTCGACGAGGAAGCGGCGAACATGCTGAAGTTCCAGCAGGCGTATCAAGCCGCATCGAAGATCCTGGAAATCGGCAACAAGCTCTTCGACACCATTTTGTCCCTCGGCTGATAAGGGGTCAGGACCATGCGCATCAGTACCTCCATGATTTTCAACAGCGGAACGGCGGGCATGCAGGCCCGGCAGTCCGACCTGTACAAGGTGCAGCAGCAGTTGTCGACCGGTCGCCGGGTGCTGTCGCCGCAGGATGACCCAATCGCCGCCTCCGAGGCCTTGCAGGTCAGCCAGTCGAAAGCGGTGAACAAGCAGTATCTCGATAATCAGGCGACGGCGAAGAGCGAACTGGGACTGCTCGATACGGTGCTGGGCAGCGTCGTCGACGAATTGCAGAGCATCCGCGAAAAGGCCGTGCAGGCGGGCAATGCGTCGTACAGCCCGGCCCAGCGCGGCATGATCGCCGATGAACTGAAGCAGCGCCGGGATAGCCTGCTGGCCTTGGCCAATACCCAGGATGCTTCCGGGCTCTACGTTTTTTCCGGCTTCCAGTCCACCACCCAGCCTTTCCAGCTCAATGGGGCGCGTGCTTACCCGTATGCGGCGGGCGGCCAAAGCTACGCCACCTATCAGGGGGACTCCGGACAGCAGAATCTGCAGGTCACCGCGTCGCAGGTCATGTCCAGCAGCGAGAACGGCATGGACGTCTTCATGCAGGTGAAGGATTCCGGTGGCAATGTGGTCGGACGCAGCATCTTCGACAGCCTGCAGAACATGATCGATATTCTCGATCCGGCCAGCGGCGTGCCATTTTCGCAGGCCACCTACACCCAGGCCTTGGGCGACATGGCGGCGGATATCGACCACGTATCGACGGTCCGCTCGTCGGTCGGCTCCCGCATGCAGTCGCTGACCAGCATGACGACCGCCGGCGACGACACCGCCTACCAATACGATGTGCGTCTGTCGGCCTTGCAGGATCTCGACTACACCGAAGCCATTTCCCGCTTCTCCAATTTCCAGATGCAGCTCGACGCAGCCCAGTTGTCGTTCAAACAGACCAGCCAGCTCAGCCTGTTCAATATCCTATGAAAAAGACCATCCTGATCGCTGCGGCATGTCTGGCCCTGGCGGCCTGCAGTTCGACCGGTAACCGCAACGGTACGCCGCTGATCCCGGACAAGGCGATCCAGCTGACGGCGCATACCTCGCTGTCGCTGACCACCCTGGCGGTCGGTGTCGCGGTGTTCATGTACTACGACCCGCTGGCGCCGAACTGGGAAATCGAGGAGGCCAAGCTCAATGACGACACCTTCCGCTTCTCGATGAAAATGAAGCGCTACCACACCGGCGGTTCGGGCGAATCGATCCAGATTCTGAAGCGCCGGGCCAGCCAGCTCCAGTATGAGCAGGGCTTTGCCGGCTATCAGATTCTGGAATACACGGAAGGCATCGACTCACAGACTATCGGTGCCCGGCGCGTTGCCGAAGGGACCATCAAGCTGGTCCGTCCGCAGCAGGCCGACTCGTTCATGCTCAACTAGGGCAGCGCTCAGGGCTTGGCGGGGGCGACGAAACCGAGCATCGCCTCCAGTCCCACCTCAAAAATGCCTTGGAGCGGGACGGCCAGGTAATTCAGACTGACCGCCAGCGCGACAAAGCCGCCCATCAGGGTCAAGGGGAAGCCCAGGGCAAACAGGTTCAGCTGCGGTGCGGCGCGGGTCAGCACGGCGAGCGCGACGTTGGTGATCATCAGCGCCGCCATGACGGGGAGCGAGAGCAGCAGTCCGGCTGAAAAAATCCGGCTCGCCAGCTCGGCCAGATTGAGCCAGGAGCCGGCCCCGACCGGCGTGGCGCTGACCGGAATGGCGGAAAAGCTCTGCGCCAGCGTCGCCAGGTAGAGCAGATGCCCGTTCAGCGACAGGAATAGCAGCAGAGCCATCAGATTGATGAATTCGGTAATGACCGGCGTCTGCGATGAACTCATCGGATCGTAGAAAGTCGCAAAACCGAGGCCCATCTGGGCGCTGATGAATTCGCCGGCCATGTCGAAGGCGGAGAAGACGATCTTGGCGGCGAAGCCCATGCCAATGCCGATGAGCATTTGCTGCGCCAGTATCCACAGCCCGGCGAGCGTGGCCGGTTGCACGGCCGGCATGGGCGGCAGGCTGGGCGTGATGGCGACGGTGATGGCCAGGCCGAGTATCAGGCGGGTGCGCCGCGGCGTGCCGGCCGCGCTCCACAAGGGCGCGGTGGCGATGAAACCGAGGATACGGGCCAGCGGAAAGATGAAGGCGGCGATCCAGGCATCGATCTGAGCGGAGCCGATGCTGATCATGCGGCTAGCCGATCAGTTGCGGAATGCTGCCGAACAGGCGCTGGATATAGTCGATCAGGTACTGCAGCATCCACGGCCCGGCCAGCAGCAGCACGGCAAAGGTCGCCACCAGCTTGGGGACGAACTGCAAGGTGGACTCGTTGAGCTGGGTGGCGGCCTGGAAAATGCTGATGATTAGCCCCACCACCAGCGCCGTGATCAGCATCGGCGCCGAGATCAACAGCGTGACCTCGATCGCCTGGCGGCCGATTTCCATGACGGTACCCGGTGTCATGGCGCGAAGCTCTGGACCAGGGAGCCGATGATCAGGTGCCAGCCATCGACCAGCACGAACAGCATCAGCTTGAAGGGCAGGGCCACCATGACCGGCGACATCATCATCATGCCCATCGACATCAGCAGACTGGCGACCACCATGTCGATGACCAGGAAGGGGATGAACAGGATGAAGCCGATCTGGAAGGCGGTTTTCAGTTCGCTGATCACGAATGCCGGGATCAGGATGCGCATCGGCGTGTCCTCGGGCTTCTCGATCTTGTCGATCTTGGCGATGCCCGCGAACAGCGCCAGATCGGCCTCGCGCGTCTGCTTGAGCATGAAGCCGCGCATCGGCGCTGCGGCGCGCTCGGCGGCTTGCATGACGTTAATCTTGTTTTCCGACAGCGGCAGGTAAGCGTCGGTATATACCTGCTCGAGGACCGGGCTCATGACGAAGAAGGTCAGGAACAGCGACAGGCCGACCACGACCTGATTGGGCGGGGTGGTCTGCGTACCCAGGGCGTGACGGAGCAGCGACAGCACGATGACGATTCGCGTAAACCCCGTCATCATCAGCACGACGGCCGGGATGAAGGTCAGCGCTGTCATCAACAGCAGCGTCTGGATGGTCAGCGAATAGGTCGTACCGCCACCGGCGGCCGGGGTGCTGGTGATCGCCGGCAGGCCGCCGGTGGCCTGGGCCAGCGCCAGCCCGGCCGGCAGGAGCAGCAACGCGGCGGTGGTCAGGCGCTTAATCATGATGCGGCCGGTTGGCGATGCTGTGCAGCCATTGGGCGAAAGGCTTGTCCGTCGTCCCGGGCAGTGCGCCATCCGGCAGCTTGCCTTTTTCCAGGCGGTGCAGGGTGCGGATCTGGCCGGGAACGATGCCGATCACCAGCCAGTCGTTGCCGACCTCGACCAGCACAATCCGTTCGCGTGGGCCGAGCGCGACGCCCCCAATCACCTTGAGACCGGCCTGGCCGAAACCCTTGCCGCCGGACACCTTGCGCGCCAGCCAGGCGGTCGCCGCCAGCAGGGCGACGATCAGGCCCAGGGCCAAGCCGGCCTGCAGGTAGGTACCGGACGAGACACCGGGCTGGACCGCTTCGCCGGCATGCGCGACGAGCGGGAAAAGGAAAAGAAGGATGCGTGACAAGGCGGGTTTCGGCAGCGGAAATCGTAGTCCGCTATCTTAATCGAAACTCCGCAGGGCGTTTAGCGATTGAGCTTACGCATCCGCTCGGACGGCGTGATGATGTCGGTCAGCCGGATGCCGAACTTGTCATTGACCACGACGACTTCGCCCTGGGCGATCAGCGTGCCATTGACCATGACGTCCATCGGCTCGCCGGCCATGGCGTCGAGTTCGACGACCGAACCGTGGGCCAGTTGCAGCAGGTTCTTGATGGTGATCTTGGTGCGGCCCAACTCGACGGTGATCTGGACCGGAATGTCCAGGATCATGTCGAGTTCGTTCATCATGCCGGCATTGCCGCTGTTGCTTCCGAAAGACGGGAAGATGTTCGCCGGCTGGGCGTCGAAAGCCGCGGCGGCCGGTGTGTCGCTGACCGTCTGCTCGGCCATGGCGGCCGCCCAGTCGTCCTCGCTGATTTGCCCGTCGTCCTCTGCTGCGGCGCTCTCGATATTTTCCATTTCGTCAGCCATTATTTTCTCCTGTTGCCGGTTCAGCCGTCTGGGCTTCCGGCGAGGCGGCGATGAATCGCTCGACCTTCAATGCGTATTGACCGTTTTGCTGGCCGTAGGTGCATTCCATCAAGGGTACGCCATCGACCCGGGCCTCGATCCTTTCCGGGATGTTCAGCGGAATGACATCGCCGACCTTGAGCTTGAGAATCTGGCCCAGCGAAATCTTGCCCGAACCAAGCTGCGCCACGACCTCGACCTCGGCGCCCTGCAACTGCTTGCGCAGCGTGCCGATCCAGCGCTTGTCGGACGACAGCTGGTCGCTCTGCATGGTGCTGTAGAGCAGGTCGCGGATCGGCTCGAGCATCGAATACGGGAAGCAGATGTGCATGTCGGCCGTGGCGCCGCCGAACTCCAGCGTGAAGGTCGTCGAGACGACGATTTCGGAGGGGGTGGCGATGTTGGCGAACTGCGAGTTCATCTCCGAGCGGATGTATTCGAAGTTGATGTCGTACACCGGCTTCCATGACTTGCTGTATTCGGTGAACACGACGCCAAGCAGGCCCTGGATGATGCGCTGCTCGGTCGGCGTGAAATCACGGCCCTCGACCCGGGTGTGGAAACGCCCGTCGCCGCCGAACATGTTGTCTACGACGAGGAATACCAGGTTGGGGTCGAAGACGAACAGTGCGGTGCCGCGCAACGGTTTGGCTACGACCAGGTTCAGGTTGGTCGGGACCACCAGATTGCGGATGAATTCGCTGTATTTCTGTACCCGGATCGGTCCCACCGAAATCTCGGCGTTGCGATGCATGTAGTTGAACAGGCCGATGCGCAGATAGCGGGCGAAGCGTTCATTGACCAGTTCCAGGGTCGGCATCCGGCCGCGGACGATCCGTTCCTGGGTGCCGATATTGTAGGCGCGTACTCCCCCGCCGTCCCCTTCGCTATCCTCGGGTTCGTCCGTTTCGCCGGTGACGCCCTTGAGTAGGGCGTCTACCTCATCCTGGGAGAGAAAGTCGCCTGCCATGGCTCCTTACTGGATGATGAAAGAGGTGAAGAGAACCGATTTGACCGGTCCCTCGGGAGCCGTGACTTCGCCCTTCTTGTTTTTCTTGGGCGGTTCGATCACGCCGTTGATTTCGTCCTTGAGGGCTGCAGCCAAATGCTCCTTGCCTTCCTTGGGCAGCAGTTCCGAAGCCTTTTTGGAAGACAGCAGCAGCGTGATGTTGTTCCGTATCTTCGGCATCACGGCCTTGAGCGCCGCTTCCTCGGTGGGGTCCTCGAGCTCCAGGGAAAGCACCACCTGCAGGTACTGGTCGCCGGTCTCCGGCACCAGATTGACGGTGAACGGTTCCATGTTGACGAAGATCGGCGCCGCATGGGCATCCTTTTTCTTGTCCTTCTTCTTCGGCTTGGCGCTTTCTTCGGCGACTTCGTCGTCGCCTTCCTCGTGGTCGCCCTTCTTGAGCAGCATGAAGGCTGCTCCGCCGCCGAGCACCAACACCAATACCGCGGCCAGGATGATGATCAACAGTTTCTTGCTTTTCTTGGGGGCGGCATCCGCCCCTTCTTCCGCTGGCTTGGCATCCTTGGCCATGTTCCCTCCTCTTTAAATTGCCCCGTTCGTCAGGCGAACAGGTCTACAAGTCCGCGCCCATGTTTCAGCGGCATTGCAGCACCCGCGACTGGCGCATTGTCATTGGCCGGGAGTATAGCGTTTTCAAGCGCCGATTGGGCTCTGTTGGGCGACTGGAAGGCGTTGTTCTGCTGTTGCTGGGCCAGGTTGGCACCGACATTGGCATCGCCGAGATTGATGCCGGCCGAGGCCAGCATGTCACGCAGTTGCGGCATCGAACTTTCGATGGCCTGGCGGACTTCGGCATGCGGCGAGGCGAAAATGGCGGTGGCCTGGTCGCCACTCAGATTGAGCGTGATCTGGATGGGACCCAACTGCGGTGGGTTGATGTTGATCTGGGCCGTCTGCAGGTCGCTTTTGGCCATCCAGACTACTTTTTCGCCAAATTGCTGCGGCCAGGTCTCGGTATGCAAAGGGGCGTTGACGGCTGGCGGCTGATGCGTCGCTGTTTCCGGACGGCGCGTTAGTGCCGCCAGGTTGGCGGCAAATGCCGGCGTATTGCCGGAGGTGTCGGCGGGGGCGGCAATATTTGCCGGGCCGGCGGTTTCCGAGGCCTTGCCGAGCGCCGTCGCGCTATTCGGGCTGGCTGGCTCCATGGCGGCCGCCTTGAGTGCCGCCATATTGGCCGCAGTGCCGTTGCCTCCGTCCGGCCGGGAATCGATCTCCACCGCCAGTTCCTGGTCACGTGATGTCGCTTCGGCGGCCGGTTGTGCCGCGGTCTGGGCAATGGGCTGGATATGCGGATTGCCCATCAGGGCGACGAGGGCGGCCGGATCGATGGCCGGCGGAACGTCGGTGGCTGCCGTTTCGGTACCGAGTCCGGTGTCGCGCGAATCCGTCGCCTTTTCTGCCGTCTGGGCCGGACTGCCCTGGGACAAGAGGGCGGCCAGCGTTTGTCCGCTGAGCAGGGCGGCGAACTCGCCGGGGAGGCCGCCGGCTGCCGCGTCGGCTGGCGCGCTCGGCAGGGAGGTGTTGGCGCTAGTCGGAATCTTGGGTATGACGCTGAGGCCCATGGCCTTCTCTCCTGAATGGATATTTCAGGAGAGGGACAGCAATATGTATGCCCGTCAATTTTCCGGGTCCGGGTTCTTCGGTGTGCCGTACTTGCGGGTCGAAAACTCGTCCTGGATTTTCTGCTCCTGCTTGTTTTCCCGATGCCGTTCGCGCGCGTCGTGACGTTGCGACAGGGTGTCGATGGCCTTGAGCTGCTTGTTCTGCGATTTCCAGTGTTCCTGGCCCGACTGGGTGCTGCGTTCGGAATTGCGGACCACGGTTTTCTGCTGTTCAATGGCCTCGTCGATGCGGGCCAGGAAATCCTGGTAATTGAGCATCACCAGCCGGGTGATGCCCTGAGCGATGCTGTCGCGCAGGCGCTGGGCGTATTCCTCGCGGTACTGCTCGAGCATCTGCAAGCGGCTGCGCTGGCTTTGCTCCTCGGCGATCAGCTTGCCCAGTGTGCGGGTCGCCTCGTCGGCGCGCGTCTGCATCAGTTCGAGGAGCGGCTGCAGGGAGAAAGGCTGGGCCATGGGCTATCAGAAAAGGGTTTTGAGGGTGCCGATGCTGGCCGAAAAATCGGACTGTTCAGCTAGTTGCTGCTGCAAAAAACCTTCCATGCGCGGGTAGAGCGCGATGGCCTGGTCGAGCACCGGGTCCGATCCCGGGGCGTAGGCACCGACTGAAATGAGGTCGCGGGAACGTTGGTAACGGGCGAACAGCACCTTGAATTTCCGGATCTGGTCGAGGTGTGCCGCGTCGATCAGATTGACCATGGCGCGGCTGATCGATTGCTCGATATCGATGGCTGGGTAATGGCCGGCATCGGCCAGTGTCCGCGACAGCACGATGTGACCGTCGAGGATGGCGCGGGCTGAATCGGCGATCGGGTCCTGCTGGTCGTCGCCTTCGGCGAGCACGGTATAGAAGGCGGTGATCGAGCCGCCGCCTTCCGGGCCATTGCCGGCGCGTTCGACCAGTTGCGGCAGCCGGGCGAAGACCGACGGCGGGTAGCCGCGCGTGGCCGGCGGTTCGCCGATGGCCAGCGCGATTTCGCGCTGGGCCATGGCGTAGCGGGTCAGCGAGTCCATGATGAGCAGGACCTGCTTGCCCTGGTCGCGGAAATATTCGGCGATGGTCGTCGCGTAGGCGGCGCCCTGCAGGCGCATCAGCGGTCCGGTGTCGGCCGGCGCAGCGACTACGACGGCTCGGCGCATGCCTTCGTCGCCGAGAATCTGCTCGATGAATTCCTTCACTTCGCGGCCGCGTTCGCCGATCAGGCCGACGACGATGACTTCGGCCTCGGTATAGCGCGCCATCATGCCGAGAAGCACCGATTTGCCGACGCCGGAGCCGGCGAAGAGCCCCATGCGCTGGCCGCGCCCGACCGTCAGCAGGGCGTTGATGGCACGGATGCCGACATCCAGCGGCTGGTGGATGGCAGCGCGCGACATGGGATTGACCGGCCGGCTCTGCA
>DATGXM010000146.1:0-2950 GCA_035298985.1 Azonexus sp.
CAGCACAATCCCCTGCTTTTCGATTTCACCCTGAAGCGCCTGCTGAGCTGGCAGGGCCATTCCTTCTCGCCGGCGGTATTCCAGACCCGTCGCCTATTTGCCGAAATTCGGTCCTGATGCCGTCCCGGTCTCGCAAAACAAAAATGAACCATTCCAGGAGAAATCCGCGATGAAGCAACGTGTTGTTCCCCCGCTCGCCAAGCTTTTGTCAGTGGGGGTGTTATCCCTGTCGGTCGCCCAGAGCTTTGCCGCAACTCCGGTGGTGGATGCCTTGGCCTCCGGCAATCTCGGTCTTTACGGAGCGGCCGATTTTCGGTTGAGCGACGGCGATTGCCGGGATTGCCCGACCCCGCCGCAGGCCCTGTGGTACTTCCGGGGCGATCGACTGGCTGTTCCGACAGCACAGACAGCAGGCTTCGACGCCAAACTCCGTGCCCAGGACGATGTCCGGCAATGGCAGGCGAAGCGTCAGGGCCAGCCGGAGGGGACGCGGCCGAGCCTGTTGTGGATCGGCTCGCCACAGGTGGCGCGCGGCTCGTTTGCCGCCAGCGGCGATGCGCTGCAGAGCGCGGCGGGCAAGGAGCTGCCATTTGCCGTCGTGCCGAAGATCGCCAGCAATTTGTCGTACTACAACGAGGCGAGCCAGAAATATTTCGCCGGGCGCAGCATCAAGGCACGCGGCACCCTGCACGGCGAACGCTTCGTCGCCCGTACGCTGTGGCCGGAGGATTTTGCGCTGAACGCCGCACTGCCGGCCAAACCGCTGGCCGCCGGCGAATCGCTGAGCCGGTTGGTGCGCGCCGACGGCGGTGGCGCGAGCCTGCCGCTGGACAGCTGGCTGTTGTGGAGCCGGAGCGGCGCGGCACCGGAATTGCCCGGCAAACCGGTCATGGCTTTCGTGCTCAACGGCGCGCAGGGCGATGACGACGAAGCGCACGGCGGCCATTTTGCGGTAGCCACCGGCCGCTTCGGCCCGCAAGGCGAATGGGACGACTGGCTGGTCAACAATTTCTACAATCTCGATTCGGTCAGCGAGAAAGGCATCATCGCGGCAACGCTGCCCATGGATGCCTATCAGACCGACCTGAACAGCGGCCAGTCATGGTATCGGCCGAGCTACATGCTGGTCGCCGTATTCAAGGATGGCCGCGTGCCCAGTCTCTATCAGGAAGCGATCGGCCGGGTGTTCAATCACTTCTACCGCCACGATTTCCGCTATAACCATGCGACCGCGAACTGTGCCGGGATCAACCTCGAAACCCTGCGGTCGCTGGGCTGGATGATTCCCGAACAAGGGCCGGGCAGCCGCCTGAAGGCCGTGGCGGCGCTGCCCTACATGGCCATCAAGGAAAGGAGCCTGGAGCAGGGGCGCAAGGCCTACGACTATCTGGCGGCGGAAAAGACCGATCTCTACCCCTTTGTGGCTTTCACGGCAGTTGGCGAGGACATCCTGCAGCGCATCGTCGCCAATCCGGCCACGGCGACACCCTACGAGAAAATGCTGGCCGAGGACATCGAGGCGCTGCTCTACGTGCGCATTCCGCAATTTCCCTCGTCACGGGCAATGGGCCAGGCACCGGTAGCCTCGCTCGACGAATTCATGGCGCGCACCCCGGAAGACCGGTCGCAATGGAAGATCGTGCCGACCGATCCGCGCCCTTTCCCGGCTGAACTGAAAGACCCGGCCGCACCGGATGAGGAAGCGCTGCCTTCGCAGTACGCGCTGGCCGGATACACGGGCTTCTTCGCTTTCCTCGGCCTGGGCGGGATGCACATCAAGCGTCGTCGGACGCAGCGCAATAACGGAGAACAAGCATGAGCGGACAATTCGGACTCCTCAAACAGAAGCGCTTCGGGCCCTTCTTCGCCACGCAGTTCCTCGGCGCCTTCAACGACAACCTGTTCAAGAACGCGCTGGTCGTGCTGCTCACCTTCCAGGCGGCGCACTGGACGACGCTGAAGCCGGAATTGCTGGCCAACCTGGCGGCCGGCATTTTCATCCTGCCTTTTTTCCTGTTCTCGGCGACTGCCGGTCAACTGGCCGACAAGTACGACAAGGCGATGCTCGCCCGCCTGGTGAAGGTGCTGGAAATGGCCATCATGGGCGTCGCCGCGGCCGGCTTCTTCCTGACCAGCCTGCCGGTGCTGATGGTCGCGCTCTTCCTGCTCGGCTGCCATTCGACGCTGTTCGGACCGGTCAAGTACGCGATCATGCCGCAGCACCTGCATGAGGACGAACTGGTCGGCGGCAATGCGCTGATCGAGGCCGGCACCTTTGTTGCCATCCTGATCGGCACGCTGGCTGGCGGCCTGCTCGCCGGCTCGGTCGAGCATCCGGCGTGGATTGCGGTCGGCGCCTTTGTCGTGGCGCTGGCCGGCTATCTGACCAGCCGGGGCATCCCGGTGGCGCCGGCGCCGGCGCCGGAACTCAAGGTCAATCTCAATCCGCTCAGCGAAACCTGGCGCAATATCGCCTTCGCCCGCACGAACCGCACGGTTTTCCTGTCCATTCTCGGCATCTCGTGGTTCTGGCTCTACGGCGCGCTGTTCCTCGCCCAGTTCCCGGCCTACGCCAAGTTCGTGCTCGGCGGCGGCGAATCGTCGGTGACGCTGCTGCTCGCCACCTTCACGGTTGGCATCGGCGTCGGCTCGATGCTTTGCGAGCGGATGTCCGGCAAGCATGTCGAGATCGGCCTGGTGCCTTTCGGCTCGATCGGCCTGACCCTGTTCGGACTGGATATCTATTTCGCTTCGCCCGCCGGATTGGCCGGCACCACACCGCATGAACTGTTCGCCCTGCTCAGCATTCCCAATGTCTGGCGCGTGCTGTTCGACCTGATGATGCTCGGCGTATTCGGCGGCTTCTTCATCGTGCCGCTCTATGCGCTGGTTCAGCTGCGCAGTTCGCCGGAACACCGGGCGCGGATCATCGCCGCCAACAACATTCTCA
>DATGXM010000147.1:0-6029 GCA_035298985.1 Azonexus sp.
TGCGCATTTTCTCCATGGTACGCATCAGCACGCCGAGTTCATCGCCGCCCTGGATCACGGCGCCGCCAGCGGTCAGATCGCCGCCCGCCACCCGTTCCGCCAGCCGGTTGGCTTCACCGAGGCGGGACACGATGCTGCGGCGGATCTGCAGCGTCAGGCCGCCGACCACCAGCAAGGCAATGATGACCACGGCGATGCCGGTCGTCGTTGCCGCCTGCTTGACGGCGGCGCCCTCGTCGGCGGCCTGGCGGCCTATTTTTTCGTTGTAGCGCATGTGCGCCTGCAAGGCATCGTTGAAGTGTTCGGCCTTGCTCACATTCTGGGTCAGCAGCCGGAGCGCCTCGTCGTTCTGGTGGCGACCCGATGCCTCCAGCACCTGGCGCGTCCCGGCCATGTAGTCGGCGAAGGTACGTTTTTCCTCGTCGAGCAGGCGACGATCCTCGTCATTCGCCAGTAGTGCCTCGTAGCTCTTCAAGGCTTTTTCCACCAACTCTGCCGCCTCCAGCGCCTTTTTCTCGATATCGCCCATTACCTTGGGATCGGTATTGAGCACATGGCGATAAACCCTGACCCGGACATGGGCGAACTCGTTCAAGGCCTGGTCAAGCACCAGCAGGCTGGGAACAACGTTTTCATTTGCGAAATTGGCAGACTGATACACCTTGTTCATCTGCTGCAGATTGACCAGGGTGAGGACGAGCAGCGCGGCCAGCGAGGCGGCAAGCAGCAGAATCAGACGACGGGCGATGGACATTCGGGGTCTCCGTGGGCGATATCCGTTTGATTTTTATGTTTTCAAGCCGGGGAATCGCAACACTGGCTGCGACCACCAACTATCCGGAAGGATATATAACTTTCGACATATTTGAAACTTTTTTATTCGCCATGCCGTCCTGCCGTTCCGCTATGCGCACATCACGCTACCCGGCCCGCGGCTCGCCGCCCACGGCGCCGGGCGACGCACCGCTTCCCACACCGGGCTTTCCATCGACAGCGCCAGCTGGCGGGCGAGTTCAACCATGCCGTCGTAGCCGGCGTAGCCGAATTCGCGTTCCTGGTTGATGTCGAGGAAGGGAATGCGTGCCTTCAGGGCGGTGTAGAGGTTGCGGCCGCCGGCGATCAGGATGTCGGCCTGGTATTCGTGGTAGGTCGACAGCAGCGCCTTGGGGCTGCCGTCGTCGATCATCTTGGTGTCCTCGCCCATCAGTTCGCGGATGCGGGCCTTGTCTTCTTCGGTCGACTTCTTGGTGCCGGTGGCGACCACCTTCATGCCCAGGTCCTGCAGCGCGGAGACGATGGACCACGACTTGACGCCGCCGGTGTAGAGCAGCACGCGCTTGTCTTTCAGGCGCCGGCGCCACGGTTCGAGGGCGGCATGCGACCTGGCCTCCTCGCGAGCGATCACCGCCTCGGTGCGCGCCGTCAGGTCCGGGTCGCCGATCAGGCGGGCGAAGTCGCGCAGCGCCGCCGAGACATCGGCCACCCCGTAGAAGCTGCCTTCGAAGAATGGGATGCCGAAGTTGTCCTGCATCTTGCGCGCCACGTTGAGCAGCGCCTTGGCGCAGACCACCATATTCACCTTCGCCCGGTGCATGGTCTGCACCTCGTGGAAACGCGAATCACCGGACAGGGTGCACAGGATGCGCAGACCGAGTTCGTCGAACAGCGGCGCGACGTGCCAGAACTCGCCGGCGATGTTGTATTCGCCGATCAGGTTCACGTCGTAGGTCGACAGGCCGTCGGCGCGCGGCGCGGCGGGAACCGGCTCGCGGGTGCCGATGACGTGCTTGAACATGGCCTCGCCGGCCAGCCGGTTGCCGAGGTTCTTGGTGCCGTAGAAACCGGCCGCATCGACCGGCACGGCGGGCACGCCCCAGCGCTCGGTGGCCGCCTTGCAGACGGCCTCGACATCGTCGCCGATCAGCGCGGTAACGCAGGTGTTGTAGACGAAGACCGCTTTCGGCGCATAGCTGTCGATGGCCTGCTTGATGGCGTGGAACAGCCGCTTCTCGCCGCGCCCCATGACCACGTCGGTTTCCGACAAGTCGGTGGTCATGCCGATCTTGTACAGCGTGACGCCGGACGAGCGCGTACCCCGGTTGTCCCACGACGACCCGGCGCAGGCGATAGGGCCGTGCACGATGTGGGCGACGTCGGCGATGGGCAGCAGCGCGATCTGCGCGCCGTCGAAGGAACAGCCGCCGGCCGTGGCGCCCGGCTTGGGCTTGGCGCAACCGGACTTTTCCTTCTTGTTGTGGTCGCAGGCCGGCTCGTCGAGCAGGGCCTGGATATCGCTGGCTTTCATGGCGTTCTCCAATGATCTGGAGAGGATTCAGCGAAATGTGTGCCAAACATATACCGTTGATTTTATTGGCTTCTACGTTGTCGCAAATCCGACAATGGCCGCCGTAAACGGTCATTCCCGCGCCCCATAGGGACTTCCGTTGGTCGTAAGCGGGAATCCGGGACGGGAGAGGGTCATCGCTGGATTCCCGCCTGCGCGCCCGCAGGAAGTACCCTTGGGGTGCGGGAATGATCATTGCGGGGAGTGGGTGCCTGTTCCCCTACCCCATGGCCTTCAAATGCTGAATGATCTCCCCGGCCATAGGCTGGGCATCGCCATAGAGCATGCGGCAGTTGTCGGTATAGAACAGCGCGTTCTCGACGCCGGAGTAACCGGTGCCTTTCCCGCGCTTGATCACGATGACGTTCTGCGCCATGTCGGCATTCAGGATCGGCATGCCGTAGATCGGGCTTGCCTTGTCGGTGCGTGCACTCGGATTGACCACATCGTTCGCCCCGATGATCAGCGCCACGTCCGCCTGGCCGAACTCGCCGTTGATCTCCTCCAGGTCGAAGATCTTGTCGTACGGCACGCCCGCCTCGGCCAGCAGCACGTTCATGTGCCCCGGCATGCGTCCCGCCACCGGGTGGATGGCGAACTTCACCTCGACCCCGGCTTCCTCCAGGATGGACGTCATCTCCCATACCTTGTGCTGGGCATGCGCCACCGCCATGCCGTAGCCCGGTACGATGATCACCTTGGAGGCGTAACGCATCATCGCCGCCGCATCGATGGCGCCGACTTCCTTCATCGTGCCGGTGATGGCTTCCCCGCCACCGGACGCCACCATCGGCGTAAACAGGATGTTGGTCAGCGGCCGGTTCATCGCCTTGGCCATCAACTGGGTCAAGAGCGTCCCGGCGGCACCGACCACGATGCCGGCGATAATCAGCGCCGGGTTACCCAGCACATAACCCTCGAAGCCGACCGCCAAACCGGTAAAGGCGTTGAACAGTGAGATCACCACCGGCATGTCGGCCCCGCCGATGGGCAGGGTGACGATCAAACCGAGGATCAGCGACACGGCGAAGAAGAAGTAGATCAGTTCCGGTTGGGCCGGCGCCATGACGATCATCGCCACACCGAGGCCGAGAGCGTTCAAGGCCAGGATGACATTGACCGTATTCTGCGCCGGCAGGCGGACCGCCTTCTTCAGCACCCCCTGCAACTTCGCCCAGGCGACACAGGAGCCGGTGAAAGACACTGCACCGATCAGCGCCCCGATCACCGCCAGGGTGGTGGTAATCGTACTGTGCGCATCGCCCTTGGCGAACTCGATGGCGGCAATCGCCGCCGCAGCACCGCCGCCCATGCCGTTGTAGATGGCGACCATCTGCGGCATGTCGGTCATCTTGACCTTCTGGCCGGAGATCCAGGCCGCGGCACCGCCGACGACCAGGGCCAGGCCCATCAGGGCGAGGTTCTTCAGGCCGGGGATCAGGAAGGTGGCGGCAATGGCGATCAGCATGCCGTAACCGGCGATGACGATGCCTTTACGGGCCGAAGCCGGCGAGCTCATGCCTTTCAGGCCGAAGATGAAGAGCAGCGCACCGGCGAACCAGGCGCCTTGAACGTAAACAGGTAGCGTCATGCTCAAGCCTCCTTCTTCTTGAACATGCCAAGCATGCGTTCGGTGACCACATAGCCACCGGCCACATTGGCCGCACCCAGCGCCACGGCGAAGAAGCCGATGGCTTGTTCGAGTACGGTATCGGCACTACCGAGGGCGATCATGGAACCGACGACGACGACGCCGTGGATGAAGTTGGAACCGGACATCAGCGGGGTGTGCAGGATGACCGGCACCTTGGCGATGATCTCGTAGCCGGTGAAGGCGGCGAGCATGAAGATGTACAACGCGAGTAGGCCGTCCATCAGTTTGCCCTCCCAAGCAGTAAGCAGGGGCCCTGGTCGGCTAGGCCGAACGGGGATGCGCACGACCGCGCGTGGAGGGCCGCCGCATGGGTCGGCGAGCCGATAGCGATACCGGTAGAAGAATTCATGATGCTCAATGTGGAGATGTTCATGCGGCCCCCAATACTTGTTTGACGGTCGGATGGACGGTTTTACCGTCACGACAGAGGACAGTGCCGGCGACCACCTCGTCTTCCCAGTCGAAGGCCAGGTTGCCGTCCTTGATCCATGGCGACAGGAAGTTGTAGAGGTTCTTGGCGTAGAGCTCCGAGGCGTGGGTGGGCATGCGCGATGGCAGGTTCAAGGGGCCGTGGATATTCACGTCGTTGGCGATGACGTGTTCGCCCGGCTGGGTGAGTTCGCAGTTGCCGCCCGATTCGGCGGCCATGTCGACGATGATGGCGCCGTATTTCATGCGGCCGACCATGTCGCGGGTGATGATGATGGGGGCTTTCTTGCCGGGGATGGCGGCGGTGGTGATGACGACGTCGGCCAGGGCGACGGCCTTGGCGAGTTTCTCGGCTTGAGCAGCCTTCTCGTCAGCAGTCAGTTCGCGGGCGTAGCCGCCGGTGCCGTCGGCGGCGACGCCGGTGTCGACGAACTTGGCGCCGAGCGATTCGATCTGCTCGCGGGCAGCGGCGCGGACGTCGTAGGCGTCGACCATGGCACCGAGACGCTTGCAGGTGGCGATGGCTTGCAGGCCGGCGACGCCGGCGCCGATCACTAAAACCCGTGCTGGGCGGATGGTGCCGGCGGCGGTGGTCAGCATCGGGAAGAACTTGGTGCAGCGGGCGGCGGCGATCAGGCCGCATTGGTAGCCGGCGCAGGCGCCCTGGCTGGACAGGGCGTCCATGCTCTGGGCGCGCGAGATGCGCGGCAGGAGTTCCAGGGCGAAGGCGGTGATCTTCTTCGCGTTGAGGGCGGCCAGGCGTTCCTTGGATTCGTAGGGTTTCAGCAGGCCGATCAGCACCGAACCTTCGGGCAGCGCGGCAATCTCGTCCAGGCTCGGCGGGGTGACGCGGAGGATGAGGTCGGCGCCGGCATAGGCTTCCGTCGGGCCGGCAACGAAATCGACACCGGTGTAGTCGGGGTCGAGGAAGTGACTGCTGATGCCGGCACTCTGCTCCATGCGGAGCCGGGCACCGAGCGCGGCAAATTTCTTGGCTGTCTCGGGAGAGAGCGCGGTTCGGTTTTCACCGTCGGCACTCTCGCGAGCAACCGCCAGGGTAAGCGGCATGTGGTTCTCCTTGAGGTTTGAATAATCTGGATCTTGGTGCATCGATGCTGGATGGGCCTGCGGAATATGGCCATCAGTCATCGTTCGATTAATGTTGTTGTACCGAAGATAAGTGAGTTGTTATGGGGTGAGTAGTCAGAATTTCTGATGGATTGGTCAGTAATCCTTTAACTATTGTGCTTGAGCGCATGGCTGGCTGTTGATGAAGCGCAACTCCTGCGGATAGGGGAAGAAGTCCTCGACGTGGCCGTCGCGTATCTTGGCCTGGGCGTCCTGCCAGAACTGCGGGCTGAGCAGGTCCTTGTGGTGCTTCATGAATATCTTGCGGACTTGCGGCGAGGCGAGCAGGAAGGTGGCGAACTCCTCCGGGAAAACATCGTTTCGGGCTACCGCATACCAGACTTCGCCGGACATCTCGGTTTCGAAATCGGGCGCCGGCGGGATATTGCGGAAGTTGATGTCGGTCATGTATTCGATTTCGTCGTAGTCATAGAAGACGACACGGCCGAAGCGGGTGATGCCGAAGTTCTTCCA
>DATGXM010000148.1:0-1930 GCA_035298985.1 Azonexus sp.
CATGACCAGGCGCATGTAGGTGGTGCCGAGCAGGACGTTGGTTTCGGTGTCGTGCACTTTGCCCTGGTGGAAGTCGCGCAGGCCAACCTTCTTGGCCACCCACTTGGCGGTGGCCGGCATCAGCTGCATCAGGCCGGAGGCGCCGACGTTGGACTTGGCGCTGGTGATGAAGCGGCTTTCCTGGCGCATCAGCCCGTACACCCAGGCATCGTCGAGCGACTGGTTGAGGGCGGCCGGGCGCACCGTCTCGCCGTAGGGGGCGAGGAAGCGCAGGGTGTAGTCGTGTTCGCTCTTGGTCCGGTCGGCGGTGTTGATGGCGCGGTCCCAGATCTGGTTGCGGCGGGCGAGGTCGGCGGCGGCGAGCAGTTCGCGGTCGTCCATGTTGCGTAGCGACCAGTTCCACTCCTTGACCGCCTCGGTGCGCAGATCGATGCGGAAGAAGGCCAGGGAACGGCGGATGCCCGGATTGTCGCGGGCGGCCTTTTGTTCTTCGGCGGTCGGCGGTTTGGCCTTGGGCGGAGCAACGATCTGGCGGCCCAGTTCCTCGTCGGCCAGATTGCCGTAGAAATTGGCCTGCCCGGCGATTTTCTCGAACAGGGCGTTGCCTTCCGTGGTCCGCCCGCCGGCGTGCTGGGCGCGGCCCAGCCAGTAGATCCATTCGGGCAAGGCGGCGAGTGCCGGCGGCATGGCCTGGATGGTGTCGCGGACGACGCCCCACTCCTGGGCACGCAGCGCGGCGCGCACTTTCCATTGGTAGCCGTCGTCGGACAGCGGCGTCTTGCCGGCCCGGGCATACCAGTCGATGGCTTCCGCCAGGTGCCTCTTGGCACCCTGCAGGGCGATCTGGCTCCACGCCCACTGGCGTTCGCCGTCCTGCAGCTTGCCCTTGATCTTGTCCAGTTCGTCGGCGGCGACGCGCGGATCGTTCACCGCCAGGCGCTGGATGGCGAAGGCAGCCAGTTCACGCCCGGCCCGGCCATTGCCGGTACCCTGCTTGACCAGATGGCTCATGGCATTGTTCAGAGCGCTGTCGAAGGCGCGGCCGTCCGGCATCTGGCTATCCGGCAGGTAGTTCAACGTGGTCTTCGCCCAGCCCGGGCGGTTGGCCTCGACCTGACGGCGGGCGCGCGCCCAGACATCGTCGCTGCCCATTTTCTGGCTGTTCACCAGGGCATCGAGGATGGGGCGGCAGGACTCGGGCGGTTCGAGCATGCCCAGCCACATCTTTTCGGCTTCGACCAGCACGCTGCGATCGTCCCGCGCCAGACGGGCCTGCTGGCTGTAGCAGGTGACGTCGGGCTCGGGGGCGATCATTTTCGGGTATTCGGCGTCGATTTCATTCCACGCCAGGTGTTTGCCCAGCCAGCGGATCCAGTCGGCGCGCAATTTCTCGGCGACGTAGCTGCCGTCGTAGCGTTGCAGGAAGTCGCGCAGGTTGGCGGGGTCGCCCTTGTCCATCCACATGCGCAGCCGGTAGTTCTCGGCATAGGGCGCCAGTTCGTGGTTGCCGAGCTGGCTGATGGCCCGCTCCAGCTTGTTGATGTCGCCGGCGCGGAAGGCGTCGCGCGCAGTCAGGAAAACAGTGTCGCCATCCTGGGCGAAGACCGACAGCGACAGCGCGAGGCCGAGCGCCAAGGGGGCAAAACGGGTGTGCGACTTCATGCTAGATTACGGTGATGCAAGAAGCGAACGAGAATAACACGGCCTGGCGCCGGGCATTGCGGCGCGACATGGTGGCCCGACGAGCGGCACTGAGCGACGCCGAGCATGCCGCCTTGTCGGCCCGTATCGTCGGCCACCTGCTGGCTGCCCTGCCCGCCCCGCGTATCGTCGCCTTTTGCTGGCCAATCAAGCACGAGCCCGACGTGCGCGGTGTGCTTCCCCGGTGGGCAGAGCGTGGCGGGGTAGCGGCCCTGCCGGTGGTAGTCGA
>DATGXM010000149.1:0-4072 GCA_035298985.1 Azonexus sp.
CCGGTCAAGCTGCTCGACGCCCGCAGCGATGCGGCCGCCCGCGCCGTGGCCGGCATCCGCGCCCAGTTCGCCAAGCTGGCCGACAAGGGCAAGATGAGCGCCGACGCCGCCCAAGCGGCCGGCGAGCGCCTGATCGCCGTCGAGCAGTTGAGCGATCTGGCCGATGCCGCGCTGGTCGTCGAAGCCATCGTCGAAAACCTCGACGCCAAGCAGAAGCTGTATGCCGACCTCGAAGCCATCGTCGGCCCCGACTGCATTTTCGGCACCAACACCTCGTCGATTTCGGTCACCGCCATTGGCGCCGCGCTGAAGCACCCGGAGCGTCTGGCCGGCCTGCACTTCTTCAATCCGGCGCCGCTGATGGCACTGGTCGAGATCGTCTCCGGCCTGGCCACCGACAAGGCCGTCGCTGACACACTGTTCGCCACGGCCAACGCCTGGGGCAAGACGGCGGTGCATGCCAAGTCGACGCCCGGCTTCATCGTCAATCGCGTCGCCCGCCCGTACTATGCCGAAGCCCTGCGCATCGCCCAGGAAGGCGCGGCCGATTACGCCACCATCGATGCCTGCTGCCGCGAGGCCGGCGGTTTCCGCATGGGCCCGTTCGAGCTGATGGACATGATCGGCCACGACGTCAATTTCGCGGTGACCAATTCCGTGTGGCGCGCCTTCTACAACGACCAGCGCTTCCTGCCCTCGCTGATCCAGCAGGAACTGGTCGATGCCGGTTTCTACGGCAAGAAGACCGGCCGCGGTTTCTACGATTACCGCGAAGGCGCCGTGAAGCCCGAGCCGCAGACTGAAGCGCCGCAAACGCCGGCCGGCAAGATCACGGTGTATGGCGAATCCGACCTCGCCGAAGCGCTGGTTGAGCGCCTCCAGCATTCCGGCCTGTCCTTCACTCGGGCGCCTGACAGCGACGGGCGTATCGCCGAGATCGGCCTGGCCAAGCTCTACGTCACCGACGGCCGCAGTGCCACGCAGCGCGCCGCCGAATCCGGGGTCGCCAATACCGTGCTGATCGACCTCGCCCTCGACTATGCCAAGGCCACCCGCCTGGCCGTCGCCGGCGCCGAACAGTGCGAGCCGGCCGCCATGGCCGCGGCCATCGGCCTGCTGCAGGCCGCCGGCTTCGCCGTGTCGCGCTTCCTCGACGTGCCGGGGCTGGCCGTCATGCGCACCGTCGCCATGCTCGCCAACGAGGCAGCTGATGCGGTCAATCAGGGCGTGTGCACCGAGAAGGGCGCCGACCAGGCCATGCGCCTCGGCGTCAATTACCCGCAGGGACCTCTGGCCTGGGCCGACCAGGTCGGCGTCGCCACCATCCGCACCGTGCTGGCCCATCTCGGCGCCAGCTACGGCGAGGACCGTTATCGCATCTCGCCGCTGATCCAGCGCGCGGTGTTTGCCGGAAGGAATATCCATGACTGAACACAAGCTTTCCCCGGCCGAGGCGCAAGCCCTGGCCGACGCCACCGCCGAGGCGATGTACTCGCGCGACCGGGCCGCCCAGGCACTGGGCATCCGCATCGTCCGCGTCCAGCCGGGTGCTTCGCTGCTCGCCATGACGGTGCGCAGCGACATGGTCAACGGCCACCACATCTGCCACGGCGGCATGATCTTCAGCCTGGCCGATACCGCTTTCGCTTACGCCTGCAACAGCTATAACAAGAATACGGTGGCCTCGGCCTGCCATATCGACTTCCTGGCGCCGGCCAAGGAGGGCGACCTCCTGGAGGCCGAAGCCATCGAGCAATCGGCGGCGGGCCGCACCGGCGTGTACGACATCACCGTGCGCACAGCCGGCGGCAAGACCATCGCCCTGTTCCGGGGCAAGAGTTATCGCATCAACGGCGAAGTGATCGCCGGACTGCAACAGGCCGCCTGAGCCGGCCGACCACAGAGGAGACCCATATGACGTCCAAGAAGCCCCTGCCCGGCGAACTCGATCCCATCGAAACTGCCAGCCGCGACGAGATTTCGGCGCTGCAACTCGACCGCCTGAAGTGGTCCGTGCGCCACACCTACGACAACGTCGCGCCGTACCGCGCCAAGTGCGAGGCCAAGGGCGTGCATCCCGATGATTTGAAAACGCTGGCCGATCTGAGCAAATTCCCGTTCATGACCAAGCTCGACCTGCGCGACAACTACCCCTTCGGCCTGTTCGCCGTGCCGCGCAACAAAATTGCCCGCCTGCACGCCTCGAGCGGCACCACCGGCAAGTCCGTGGTCGTCGGCTACACCAAGAACGACATCGACAACTGGGCGACCGTCGTCGCCCGCTCGATCCGCGCTGCCGGCGGCCGGGCCGGCGACATGGTGCATGTTGCCTATGGTTACGGCATGTTCACCGGCGGCCTGGGGGCCCACTACGGCGCCGAGAAGCTGGGCTGCATCGCGGTGCCGATGTCCGGCGGCCAGACCGAGAAGCAGGTCCAGCAGATCATGGATTTCAAGCCGGAAATCATCATGGTCACGCCGTCCTACTCGCTGGTCATCGCCGAGGAATTCGAGCGCCTGGGCATCAAGCCCGAGGAAATCTCGCTCAAGGTCGGCATTTTCGGCGCCGAACCGTGGGGCGAGGGCATGCGCCACGAAATCGAAAAGAAGCTCGGCATCGACGCCATCGACATCTACGGCCTGACCGAAGTGATGGGTCCGGGTGTTGCCTGCGAATGCATCGAGACCAAGGATGGCCCGGTGATCTGGGAAGACCACTTCTACCCCGAAATCATCGACCCGGAAACCGGCGAAGTGCTGCCCGACGGCGAGGAAGGCGAGCTGGTCTTCACCTCGCTGACCAAGGAAGCCTTCCCGGTCATCCGCTACCGCACCCGCGACCTGACCCGCCTGCTGCCGCCGACCGCCCGTTCCTTCCGTCGCATCGGCAAGATCACCGGCCGTTCCGACGACATGCTGATCATCCGCGGCGTCAATGTCTTCCCGACCCAGATCGAGGAAATGATCCTGCGCGACCCGCGCCTGGCCGGCAACTACCAGGTCGTCGTCACCCGCGACGGCCACCTCGACAACCTGGAAGTGCGTTGCGAAGTCCAGCGCGAGCTGTCCGGCAAGCTGGCCCCGGCCGAACTGCAGGCCATCGGCAAGGAACTGCAACACCGCATCAAGACCATCATCGGCGTGTCGACCAAGATCACCGTGATGGAATTCGACGCCATCCCGCGCACCCAGGTCGGCAAGGCCAAGCGCGTGCTCGACGAGCGTCCGAAGCAGAACTGAGGAAATGACGATGACCCAAGCTTTCATTTGCGACGCCATCCGCACCCCCATCGGCCGCTACGGCGGCGCCCTGGCCGGCGTGCGCCCGGACGATCTCGGCGCCATCCCGCTCAAGGCGCTGATGGAGCGCAACCCGCAGGTTGACTGGACGGCCGTCGATGACATCATCTACGGCTGCGCCAACCAGGCCGGTGAAGACAACCGCAACGTCGCCCGCATGTCCGGCCTGCTCGCCGGCCTGCCCATCGAGGTGCCGGGCACGACGGTGAACCGCCTGTGCGGTTCCGGCATGGATGCGGTCGGCCTGGCTGCCCGGTCAATCAAGTCCGGCGAAACCGGCCTGATGATCGCCGGTGGCGTCGAGAGCATGTCGCGCGCTCCGTTCGTGATGGGCAAGGCGGAATCGGCCTACTCGCGCCAAGCGGCGATTTTCGATACCACCATCGGCTGGCGCTTCATCAATCCGGTCATGAAGAAGCTGTACGAGACACACTCGATGCCGCAGACGGCCGATAACGTGGCCGCCGATTTCAACGTCAGCCGCGCCGACCAGGATGCCTTCGCCGTCCGTTCGCAACAGCGCTGGGGTGCGGCCAACGCTGCCGGCCGCTTCGCCGACGAGCTGGTGCCGGTGCTCATCCCGCAGAAGAAGGGCGATGCCAAGGTGGTCGATACCGACGAGCACCCGCGTCCCGACACCACGCTGGAACAACTGGCCAAGCTGAAGGGCGTGAACGGCCCGGAACTGAGCGTCACGGCGGGCAACGCCTCCGGCGTTAACGACGGTGCCTGCGCCCTGCTGCTGGCTTCCGAAGCGGCCGCCGGGCGCTAC
>DATGXM010000150.1:0-7580 GCA_035298985.1 Azonexus sp.
ATGTACGCGCTGATCCAGCTGCGCAGCCAGCCCACGCACCGGGCGCGCATCATCGCCGCCAACAACATCCTCAATGCGCTGTTCATGGTGGTCGGCGCGCTGGGGGCGGCGGCGCTGCTCGGCAAAGGCTTGTCGATTCCCGCCCTGTTCGGCTGCGCGGCGCTGCTTAATGCGCTGGTGGCCATCTACATCTACGGGCTGGTACCGGAGTTTTTGCTGCGCTTCATTGCCTGGCTGCTGGTCAAGGCGGTGTATCGGCTGCGCACCAGCGGGCTGGAAAACATCCCGCAGGAGGGGCCGGCGGTGCTGGTCGCCAACCACGTCAGCTTCGCCGACGCGGTGGTGATCATGGGCGCCTCGCCGCGTCCGGTCCGTTTTTTGATGGACCATCGCATCTTCAGGACGCCACTGCTCGGCTTCGTCTTCCGCCACTGCGGCGCCATTCCCATCGCCTCGGCCAAGGAAGACCCGGCGATGCTGGAAGCGGCCTTCGCCGAAGCTTCGCGTGCCTTGGCCGCCGGGGACCTGGTCGGCATCTTTCCGGAAGGCAACATCACCGCCGATGGCGAACTGCAGCCCTTCCGGCCGGGCATCAGCCGCATCCTGGCCAGCACCCCGGTGCCGGTGGTGCCGATGGCGCTGTCCGGCCTGTGGGGCAGCTTCTTCTCGCGCATCGATGGCGCGGCGATGCAGACGCCCTTCCGGCGCGGGCTCTTCTCGGATATCGCCCTGCATGTCGGCGTTCCGGTGCCAGCCGCAGAGGCGACGCCGGAGTACCTGCAGCTACGGGTCGGCGCGCTGCGGGGTGAGTGCCGGTGAGTGTGATCCTACTAAGTAAGAACAGACCGAGCCGCTGCCAGGGAAGTGTGCGCCATCGAGCCCCAAGTCTTTGTCGCTACGCAAATCGGCTGGCTTGGCAAGCGATTTCAATCAGCGGTTATTTGAAAGAATTTTTGCAAGCGCCTCTGGGTCATCCATTCGTACCTCGCTTAACAAGCCATCTCTCCCCCAGACCAACTCAAAATCGCCATCATCCACTGTCGAGTATTTCCATGTTGGAGCATCGAGAGAAGCTGTTAAATCTGGCCTTGGAAAACCCAAGGAAATGATCGTCTGTTGCTTGTTCATGCCAGGCAATACCTTTCCAGAACGAATAGCATCTCGAACAGCTGGCGAATAGGTGGCAATAATTTGGGAGGGATCTTCTTTCACCAATAATTTGGCAACTAGTTGTTCTTTCGTTTCTTGCTTGCGACCATAGTCGTGCCCGATAGTCATCGGGTGTCCATCGACTAGAACATGAATACGGTTTCGACCGTACTCCCGGAACGCGATCGGTGTTCCGGCAGGAATGAATTGCTGTCCCCAAATGTTTTCGTCGCTGATCCATTCATCTTGGTGGTGCAAATTGCAGCAGGCATAGGCAGCGCCCGACATTGCTCTGACTCGCGCCTCTTCGACCGTTTTGTTGACGAGCGTTTCACCGATACGATTTCCAGTCCCTGCTTCCTCCAGCCAGACCTCTTGGCGAAACTCCTCCAGTACGCCGCGAACCCGGTACTCCACCGCTGGCTGTAACAAAACTTCAATTTCTCCATCAACCAGGTAATCGGCAGCTGAGCGAAATAGTGCATCGATTGGTGCCGCATAAGCATATCGGCCGACCAGCTTAATACGGTGCTTACCGGCAGATATCTGATGTGCAACTTTTTGGAAGCTCATGCTTCTTCCATGGTTTCGAGAAGCTTTGCGGCTTACGTCCAGATTGTTTTTTTCTTCGATTACCCCATCGATTTCCTGAACGAAAAAGAATGCTCCCCCCGGTAGGCCGCTACCAGCTCTGCCGAACAGTCTTTTCCATTGAGGAGCTTCTTCCGCACCATCACCCGTCGATGTATCGATGATTACTGCCATGCTTTGTGACATTTCATCCGCATGCAACGGATGAAAAATCCCAACGCTCAAAAATACCAAACACATACCTAAACAACTGTGTCGACGCATGGGCTGTCCTCGTTTGGTCCTGTTTGACCTCATATTGCCTACCATGAATAAGTTTTCCCAGAAATGAACTTGTCGAAGGTTGATTAACTAATGGGTTTTATCTATTTGTCAAGTATGTGCAGTGGATGGGTTGTGCGGCAAGGCTCTCTGTGTCGGTATAACGATGCGGTGCTTTGGGCTGACCGGTATGGCTAGCGGAAGGTGCCTGATAAGCGCGCCAATTTCGCCTTCCCCTTCCGCTGAACCGGTCGCGACGGGCTGCAAAGATTGATATGCTCTCCGCCATGGCAAGAATGCGTGTGCCTGTCCGAGAGACCATGAGCCGTGGCCACCAGTGATGCTAATCCGCCGATGAAATTCCGCCTTCAGATCGCTGCCATTTGCCTGGCGCTGATGGGTATTGCCGTATTGGTCGGCGGCCTTTCGCTCTTGAGCCGCGACCGTTATTACCGCGAAGCCGAAACCACGGTGACCAACCTGGCGGAAATTTTGCGCGAGGATATCGAAGGGACGCTGCGGCGCGCCGAAAGTGACCTTCTGGTTTTTGCCCAAGTCTTGAAACCGGTCGAACTGTGGCAGGGAATGAGTCCGCAACGTCGGTCGGAAATCGAGGCGCTGATGGCGCTGCATCTGCGTCGCTTTCCCGAAGTCTCGATTTACCGGGTGTTTGCCGCGAATGGCGACGCCTTGGTCAGTGCCGGTACCATGCCGGCGAGTTTCAATGTCAGCGATCGTAAATGGTTCACTACCCTCAAGAATGAACCGGCCCGCCAGCTGGCGGTTTCCGAGGTGCTGGTCGGCAAGGCCCTGCAGGTGCCCAGCCTGATTGTCGCCGTACCCATCCGCGATACCGACGGGCGTTTCCTGGGGGCCGTCGCCGGTGCGCTGGACCTGTCGCGGATGCAGGCCTTGATCGATGCGCCGGATATCGGCAGCAAGGCGGTGATCGCCATCCGGCGCAGCGATACCGCGCAGCTGATCGTGCGTCGCCCGGCCATCGCGCGGGAGGTCAATGAGCCGGTGCGTACCCCGCTCTGGGAACGCATCCATGCCGGCGAGAATGCCGGCGTGATGGAATTGCCGTCGGTGGTCGATGACGTGGTCCGCGTGCACGCTTTCGTGCGGCTGCACAATTACCCGCTGGTGGCCATCGTCGGCGTCGCGCGCGATGATTTTTTGCGGCCATGGTGGATCCAGACGGCGCTCGCCGGCGCCTCGGGGCTGCTCTTCGCGCTGATGCTGGGCTGGCTGTTCTTGCGCCAGCTGCGGACCCAGACGCGTCTCGAACGATCGGAAATGGCGGCCAACAGCCTGGCGGGGCGCTATGAATCGCTGCTGGTCGCGGCCGGCGAGGGCATCTGCGGGGTCGATGCCGACGGCGCCATCACCTTTGCCAATCCGACCGCGCAGCACATGCTGGGATACGACAGGGAGCAACTGGTTGGCGCCAATTTTCATCTGCTGATCCATCGCCAGGGCAGCGCGAGTGCCGACCCCAAGCGGTTCGACTGCCAGCTGGCGCGGCTGCTCGCTGCCCCCGCCGAAGCCGGCAACCGCGTGCATCACGTCAATGACGAGTATTTCTGGCGCCGGGACGGCACGCCGTTCGCGGTCGACTACAGCGTCGCCAAAATCCCTGGCCTCGGCGCCCAGGACGGTGCGGTGATCACCTTCCGTGACGTCAGCGAACGCAAGCGGGCCGAACAGGAGGCGATGCGGGCGAATACCCTGTTCCAGGAGGCGGTCGCCAACATCGCGATCGGTTTCGCCATCTACGACGAGCAGGATCGTCTGGTCGCCTGCAACGACGCCTACCGGGACCTGTACGCGACCAGCCGCGACCTGATCGTTCCCGGCGCCAGCTTCGCCGACATCGTCCGCCAGGGGGCGCAACGCGGGCAATACAAGGACGCCAGCGACAATATCGACGCCTGGGTCGAGGCGCGGGTCAGGCAGCACCTGGCGGCGGACGGCTCGTACGCCGAACAGCGCCTGGACGACGGCCGCTGGCTGCTCATCATCGAACACCGGACCCCCAGCGGCTATATCGTCGGCAACCGGATCGACATCACCGCCCGCAAGTCCGCCGAACTCGAACTGGAGCAGCATCGCCTGCATCTGGAGGAACTGGTCGACAAGCGTACCGCCGAACTGGCCATCGCCAAGGAGGCGGCCGAGGCGGCCAGCGTGGCGAAAAGCGCTTTCCTCGCCAACATGTCGCATGAGATCCGCACTCCGCTCAATGCCATCACCGGCATGGCGCATCTGATCCGGCGCGCCGGCCTCACGGCGGCGCAGGGCGAACGGCTGGCCAAGCTGGAAGGCGCCAGCGAACATCTGCTCGAGGTGCTGAACGCCATCCTCGACCTTTCCAAGATCGAGGCCGGCAAGTTCACGCTCGAGGAAAAGCCGATCCGCATCGAGCAGGTAATCGGCAATATCGTCTCCATGCTGCACCATCGGGCGCAGGCCAAAGGCCTGGAGTTGCGGCAGCACATCGAGAGCATTCCCTATCCGCTGTTGGGCGATGCCACCAGCCTGCAGCAGGGATTGCTCAACTACGCCAACAACGCGGTCAAATTCACCGAAACAGGCAGCATTACCCTCAGCGTCCATATCGAGGAGGACGCCGCCGACAGTATCCTGTTGCGGTTCGCGGTCGCCGATACCGGTATCGGCATCGCGCCTGAAGCATTGCCCCGCCTGTTTTCTGCTTTCGAACAGGCCGACAACTCGACGTCCCGCCGCCATGGCGGCACCGGGCTCGGCCTGGCCATTACCCGGAAGATCGCCCAGTTGTCGGGCGGCGATGCCGGTGTGGAGAGCATTCCGGGCTGCGGCAGCTGCTTCTGGTTCACCGCCCGGCTGAAAAAAGGTGGCGCTGCTGCCCGTGACAGCCTGCCTGGCAATGGCGAGGCCGAACAGGTCCTGGCGCGCGACCATCGTGGCCGGCGCATCCTGCTGGTCGAGGACGAGCCGATCAATCGCGAGATTTCGCTGGAACTGCTGCAGAGCCTGGGCCTGGTCGTCGATTGTGCCGAAAACGGTGCCCAAGCCGTCGAATTGGCCGGTAGCAACCCTTACGACCTGATCCTGATGGATATGCAGATGCCGGTCATGGACGGGCTGGAAGCCACCCGTCTCATCCGCGCCACGGTACGCGGCCGGAGGTTGCCGATTATCGCCATGACCGCCAATGCCTTTGCCGAGGACCGGGCGCATTGCCAGGAGGCCGGCATGAACGATTTCATCGCCAAGCCGGTCGACCCGCACGCGCTGTTTGCCATGCTGCTGGCCTGGTTTGTCGCCGCGGCAGCAAACGACACCGCGCAACCGGAAATGGAAGCGCTCGCGCCGCGGAATTAGCTGCAGGCTTTTCCCGGCCTCAGCCCGGCCGGCGGGCCACGATCAGCGAACCCTTTTCCAGCGGGTCGAGGTCAATGCGCCGGATGTCGGTAAAACCGGCGCTGGACAGCCAATCCACATACTCGCCATGGCCGTAGGTCTGGGTCCCGGTTTCGTAGAGCAGGGTCAGGCGGAAAGCGGACAGGAAGGCGTTGTTCGGCGTGTCGGCCAGGTATTCGTGGATGACCAGCAGGCCGCCCGGGTTGAGCGCATCGTAAATCTGCCGGATGGCCAGGCGATTCTCGTCGGTCGTGTGGTTGTGGGCCACCGACAGGTAAAACACCACGTCGTGCTGGCCGTGCCAGTCGTGCACCAGCAATTCGCCGGGGCTGGCGTGGATGCGCTCGGCGAGGCCGTGGCGGGCGATGGTGGCGTCGGTTTCGGTCAGCGCGCTGGGCAGGTCGACGATCAGGGCGCTCAGTTGCGGATAGCGCTGGCAGAAGCGGATCGAGTGCATGCCGTGCGAGCCGCCCAGATCGAGCAGCCGCCGGTGTTGCGGCAGCACGGGAACGTGGGCGAGCAGGTCGGGGCCGAGGTCGCCGGCAAAGGCGTCCATGTAGGCGGAGAAGGACTTGCCGAGCTGCGGCTGCGCTTCCATGGCCTGCCACAGCGTGCGCTCAGGCGGCGCGCCGCGGCGTACCGCCGCGCTCAGGTCGCCCATCATCGGCCAGGCTTCGAGGGTCCACAGCAGACCGGGCGTGTAATCGACCTGGCCGGCGCTCGTGAACCAGCGCTGGGTGCTGGCGCTATTGGCGAACTGCTCGCCGTGCATCTCCAGATAACCGACGGTGACCAGGAAGTCGGCCAGGAAGCGGGTGCCGTTGACGCTGGCCCGGACCTTGTCGGCCAGTGCCGGAATGGCGAGCGGGCCGCCGGACAGCGCTTCGAACAGGCCGAGGCGCCCGGCGGACAGGATGGCAGCCGATTTCATCATCGGCATGTAGACGTCGAGCATGGCCAGTTCGGCCGAGCCGGTGGGCTGGCAGACGTCGGGCTTGGCGGCCGGCGCCGGCGGGATGTGGCGCGTATTCATCAGGGCTGGGCCAGTGCGGCGTCGATGGCGGCCAGCAGGACGGCGTCGTCCGGTGCGGTATCCGGCGAGAAGCGCTGCAGCACGCTGCCGTCGCGGCCGACCAGGAATTTCTCGAAATTCCACAGCACGTCGTCGGGGTGCTTGGGCAGCATGTCGTACTGGCCGAGCTTTTCGACGAAATCACTGCCGGCCGGGAAGGTGGCCTGGGGCTGGGCGGCGATCAGTTGGGCGTACAGCGGATGGCGCGGCGCGCTGTTGATATTGATCTTTTCGAACAGCGGGAACTGGACGCCGAAGTTGGTGGTACAGAAGGCCGCGATCTCGTCGGCGCTGCCCGGCTCCTGTCCGGCGAAATCGTTGCAGGGAAAGCCGAGGACCTGCAGGCCGCGGGTGCGATGGCTTTCGAACAGCTTTTCGAGGCCCTCGTATTGGGGCGTCAGACCACACTTCGACGCGACATTGACGATGAGCAGGACCTGGCCCTTGTATTGGCCAAGCCGGGCCGGGCTGCCACTGAGCGTAGCGAGCGGGATGTCGTACAGGGATGGGGTCATGGTGATTTCTCTGGAAGGGAATGGTGGCGCTACCGGAACGGCGCTTGTCATTTTTCCCGATGATAACCCGCTGGCCGGCGGCCCGGTAAAATGGCGCCCTTTTCCCGATTTCGACTGCTTGCCATGACGACTGCCGCCCCTATCCCCGCCGACCAGCTTGCCGAGCTGGCCAATGCCGACACCCAGCGCCTGGCCGCCCGCATGGCGCAGGACGTCTTCGCCGGCGTCTTCCGGCAGGCTGCAGCCGGCGACGGAACACCCGATGTCGGCGTGCTCGGCGAGGTGGCCTCGCAGTGCGCCAACTGGTGCCGCGCCGGCGGCAGCGACGAGGCACGGGCGCTGCGCCTGGCCTTGCTGATCAGCGGCCTCGACCAGTGGGGGCTGGCCTACACCCAGGCTTTCGGGCTGACCGCCATCCACCCGCTGACCGCCCTGATCGGCGGCCTGCGCACGCGGCTCGACGCCCGCGAGGAAAGCCGCTTCCAGCAGTACTTCGAACAGATCGATAGCGTCGAATCGGCGGCCATCGACTTCAAGGTCGATCTGCGCCGCGGCATCCACCTGGCGCTGTGGCACGCCATGGC
>DATGXM010000151.1:0-2213 GCA_035298985.1 Azonexus sp.
GGGCAGCTGGGACGTGCGTCGGGTATCGCGCTACGAACTGCGTTACCGCTGCTGGGATGAGTTCGGCCTGATCGGCGAATTCGCGCCGGATGACGTCTTTGTCCTGAACGGCCTTCAATGGGACTGGGATGGATCGCTGGACGTCATTCGCCTGGCGCAATCCGCCATTGGCCTATCGATCGCCACCGAGCAGAGCCAGGCTTCGATGCACGAGAACGGCCTGCGGCCATCCGGTACCTACTCGGTTGAAGGCAGTCTTAACGAAAAGCAGTACAAAGATATCACCGCATGGCTCAAGGCTCAGTCAGGCCCGGGCAAGACCGGGGCTCCGCTGATCCTTGACCGCAACGCCAAGTGGCTTAATACCGCTTTAACCGGTGTCGATGCGCAGCACGTCGAAACCAGGCGCCTGCAGGTGGAAGAGGTCTGCCGGGTTTTCAACGTATTCCCGATCATGGTCGGCCACAGCGACAAGGCGGCGACCTTCGCCAGTTCCGAAGCCTTCTTCGCGGCACACCTGAAACACACGCTGGCGCCCTGGCACAAAGCCTGGCGCGATCGCCTGGACGAAACCATGCTCGATGGTTCCGGCCCGTTGTTCGCCAAGTTCGACACCCGCTACCTGACGGCCGGCGCCATGAAGGACCGCGCCACCTGGGCGCGCAACATGGCTGAAATGGGCATCTACACCCGCAACGAGCTGCGCGAAGAAGAGGGCATGGATCCGCTGCCCGGCCTCGATGAACCGCTGACCCCCATGAACGTGGGCGGTGCCACTGACCAAGGAACAAGCAATGAAAACCCGACAGCAAACGGAACGTAAAGTCGTGCAGCCACGCGAGCGCAAGGAAGCGCCCGGCCGTCGCCAGGAGCGTTCCTTTGTCCTGTCGCTCAAGGCCACCGGGGAAAACGGACAGATCGAAGGTTACGGCTCTGTCTTCGGCGTGCGCGACTCCTGGGATGACGTGATCGCCAAAGGGGCATTTACCGCCTCGCTCGCCGCCCACAAGTCGAACGGCACCATGCCGGCCATGCTCTGGCAGCACGAGGACGACGAGCCCATCGGCGTGTGGACCGAGATGAAAGAGGACGACAAGGGCCTCTACATCAAGGGGCAGCTGGTGCTCGAAACCACCCGCGGCAAAGAGGCGCATGCCCTGCTCAAGGCGGGCGCGCTCAATGGCCTGTCCATCGGCTTCATCTCAAAGCAATGGAGCTACGACACCGAAAACGACATCCGGACGCTGACCGAGATCGACCTGTGGGAAGTTTCCCTGGTCACCTTCCCGGCCAACGACAAGGCCCGCGTCACTGACGTCAAGGCCTCGCCGGACGAACTTGAAACACCGAAAGATGCAGAACGAGCCCTGCGTGATGCCGGGTACAGCAAATCCGACGCGACGGCCTTTGTGTCGCGCGTCATGCGGATGGGAGAAGCGCGGAGAGAGTCCGCCGATTCAACCGCCGTGGCCATGAAGGCAGCCAGCCGGCTGCTCGACTCCCTCACATCCTGAAAGGATTACCGATGAAAACCATCGCAATTGCCGGCCTGATGGCCGCCCACTTCGCCGCTTTCCAGGCTCGTGCTGCTGACACCGCCGGCTGCTACGAGAAGCGCGACGATCCCACCATCAAGTCCGTCGCCGATGCCATCGACAAGATCGCCAACGCCTTCGAGGAATACAAGAAGACCAACGATCAGCGCCTTGATGCCATCAAGAAGGGGCAATCCACTACCGATCTCGACGCCAAACTGGCGCGTATCGACACCCACATGGATTCTCTCAACGAGATGAAGGCCTCGCTCGAAAAGATGGAGACCAAGCTGTCCCGCCCGGGCGCTATCGTCGGCGAGCTCAAGGGCCAGGAAGAAACCGAAGACCGCGAATACCGCGAAGCCTTCATCGACTGGATGCGCGCACCGGGCGACCACGAGCGACAGGCCCGTGCCAGCGCCGCCGCCAAGGCCGTCGAAACCAAGAACGCCAAGTCGCGTGAAAACCGCGCTACCCAGACCGTGGCTGGTACCAACTCGGCCGGCGGCTATGCCCTGCCGAAGACCATCGAGCAGGCCATCGCCCGCCTGTCGGTCGATATCTCCGACATTCGTTCGATCGCCACGGTTCGCCAGGTCGGCACCACCGATTACCACGAGATCTTCGACATCAACGGCGCCGGCTTCGAGTGGCTCGGTGAAGGCGATACCCGCAACC
>DATGXM010000152.1:0-5888 GCA_035298985.1 Azonexus sp.
TGCCGGCTTTCCATGACCTGCCGGTCGGCGGCAAGAAAGGCCGCGACTTCCTCGGCGTTGGGATTGAAATCGGCGTCGGTCCGGCCCTGCAATCCGTCCACGGTAGTGCCGTAGGCCTGGGCCAGCGCCTCGTTGGCGAGCAGAAAGCGGCCGTCGCGATCCTTGACGAAAATCAGGTTGGGGCTGGTGTCGATGACATGACGCAGAAATAGCCGTTCGCGGTACAAGGCCTCGTCGGTCTGCTTGTGCCGGCTGATGTCGCGGACAAAGACCAGGCCGCCATCCTCGTCGCCGTAGCGAAACGGCACGGCGGAAATCTCGACGGGGACCGGCGTATCGTCCAGCCGCAAATACGTCTTTTCACGCGCCGGGGTGTCTTCGCTGCCGGCGTAGCGACGCGCGATCCGAGCCATGGCCGCGGCCCGGTGATCCGGATGGACGCGCTCGATGACCGGCCGGCCGAGCAATTCCTCGGCGGAACGGGCGCCAAACAGTCGCAAGGCGGCAGGGTTTACGTAGCTGAAATGGCCGTTGACGGCCACATAGATGGCGTCCGGGGAATTTTCGGCAACTTGGTAAAAGGAATGCTTGCTTTGGATCACGACAGTATTTCTTCAGCGCGGCAGAGGCTCATTGGCAATGAGTATGGCTGGGCACGGCCTTGGCCGCCGGGAGACGGAAATCGCGCCAAACCGGCAAATTCTATGGCCTTTTGGAATGGCCGATCCTGATCTTGATCAACATCGGTGTGTCGGTCTGGGTGATGGGGGGCAAGATGCTCGGTCAGTTCAGTTCCGGCGCTTGAAGATCAGATGGAAGACCTCGGCGGCAGGGTCCGGGTCGGCCGGCGCTTCGTTCCGTCGCGCTTGAGGAAGCTGCAACTAGCGCGCTAGTTCGTGTGTTTGTGGACGGCTTCGCGGCGCAGTCTGCGCCGCCGGCTATTTGCCGTGCTGCTCGTCGGTAACTTTTTCCATCACTCGACGTTCTTGCCATCGAGCGCTCCGGTCCGGTTCATCAATATTGACAATCGGGCCGCCCGACACGGGGCCTTGGGAAAGCCGCTCAGGGAACAGCTATTGCACGAAAGCACCTGCAGGTTCACTGCTTTGTAGATCAGCGCTTTTCCGCTTCGTGACCTCAGAAACGGCAAGGCCGACACCCATGGAGGACGACACCATGTATTTAATGCCCTTGCCCTTTCTGCTTGGCACGCTGGCCGGCCTGCTTTCACTCGCCTTATTGTTCGAAGGCGGCTATATCTTCTGGCAGTGGTACGTCGGTGAACTGGTCGCCACCAGTTGGCTTCTCGCTGCATTCGCCATGCTGCTGTGGTCGGCCTTCGGCCGGTACGCCATCCTCGCCTTCTACCCGCGCGGAAGCGACGAGCCTCACCTAGTCAACCATGGCCCCGGGCAAATCATCAAGGGAGCGGACGGCAGCCGGCTCTATGTCGAGGTGGAAGGAGAGAATGAGGGAGGCGACAAGCCGGTTGCCATCCTGACCCACGGCTGGGCGCTGGACAGCACCGCGTGGTACTACATCCGCAAGCAGCTGGCCCCGCATTACCGCCTGGTGCTGTGGGACCTGCCGGGCCTCGGCCGCTCGACGGCGCCGCCCGATGGTCGGTACACCGTCGCCCGGCTGGCCGAAGATCTGGGCCGGGTGATCGACAAGTTCGCCAAAGAGCCGGTGACCTTGGTCGGCCACAGCATCGGCGGCATGATGATCCTGACCCTGTGCCGGCTGCACCCCGAACTCCTGAAAGAACGGGTCAAGGGCATCGTCTTCATGGATACCACCCATGTCTGGCCGCTGAAAACGGTGATCGGCGGCGGCCTGCTGCGCGTCCTGCGCTGGCCACTGATCGAACCGCTGCTCTGGCTGACCGTGTTCCTGTGGCCCTTGGTGTGGCTGATGAACTGGCAGAGCTACTTGAACGGCAGCGCCCACCTGATCAACCGGCTGACCGCCCTGAGCGGGGATGTCACCCGCGGTCAACTGGAATTCGCCACCCGCTACAACGTGAAGGACAACCCGTCGGTCGTCGCCAAGGGGCTTCTGGCGGTGCTGCGGTGGGACGAATCCGAGACGCCGGCCGGCATTTCGGTGCCCACGCTGGTGATCACCGCCGATGCCGACCGCATCACGCGGCCCGAGGCGGGGATAGGCATGAGCAAGTTGATGCCGGAATCCGAACTGGTCCGCATCGCGCCGGCCGGGCACAACGGCTTGCTCGAGGAAGGCCAGCAGTACAGCAACGCCATTGCCAGCCTGCTGAAACGCGCGGCTCCCGGATTGCATTCTCAGCCCCGGCCGCAGGGTTGATCGGCATGTTCCTGTTCTTCTCGAAGCGGCTGGGCTGCCTGGGGTCCATCGCCGTTTCGCTGGCCCTGACGCTAGTCCTGCTGTTCCTGCTCGGGGTGTTCTGAACGCCCTCCGGCCGCGCCTCGCCACGCCCTGAACTGCCCGTTACCTCAAAATTTCTGCGTGAATTCGACAATATACGCATCGCTGACATGCTGCCCGCTATGCATGTTCCAGCTGCGGGCCCAGCGGAATTCGATTTCGCTGGTCTCGGTCAGGTCTATGCTCGGCCCGATCCGGAATTTGTGCAGGTCGTGCTCCGGGCTGGCGTCGATGCCATGCACGAAGCGGTAGCCGACCATCATCTCGAAGTGACGGAAGGCGTAGCGGAAGCTCGGTTCGACGTAGTAATAGAGAAAGTTCTCGTCACCCTGGCTGCCATGCCCGAGCAGGCCGCGCAGCACGATCTTGGCATCATCGTTGAGCGGAAACTCGTGGCGCACGCGCACGCCGACCTTGCGTTCCCTGGCGTGTTCGCCGCTCTCCCGGTCGTACTCGCGGGCGCCTTCCAGCATCAGTTCGACCATGCTGATCCACGGATTGTCCAGCTTGCGCCCCGTTACCACGGTCACGCCGCGGCTTTGCCAGGCGTTGCCGGCGCCGTTTTCCAGTTCGTACTCGACGCCGACCCTGGCCTTGCCTTCGTCGAACCAGTCGGCAGCGGCGCTACCGGATGACAGCGCCAGCGCCAGGCCCAGCGCCATGGCTGGGCCATTCCGCAGCAGAAACATGGATTCTCCCTAGGCCAGCGCACCGGCGCTGAAGTCGACCACGCCGAGGCGGGCCGCCAGGTGCATGAGCTTGAAGTCGTTGTCGGCATCGAGCTTCTGGCGGATCAGCGTCAGGTAGTTCAGCACCGTCTTCGGGCTCAGATGCATCGACGTGGCGATCTCCTGCGCCGATTCGCCATGCACCAGCAGGCGCAGGACCTCGAATTCGCGCGGGGTCAGAGTCTGCAGGACGGGATTGCGGTCCGCCGCATCGTTCCCGGCCAGATGGGCGATGTCGCTGGAGAACACGCGTTCGCCGGCGACGACCCGGCGGATGCCGGCGATCACTTCTTCCGGCTCGCTGTGCTTGGTGAGATAGCCCTGCGCGCCGCTCTTCAGCGCCTGGGTGATGTGGCCGGCGCTGTCGTGCATGGACAGCACGAGGACGCGCAGGTCCGGCTGGCGGGACAGGATGCTGCGTATCGCTTCCAGGCCACTGCTGCCTTTCAGGCTCAGGTCGACCAGCGCCACATCGGGCTGCGTCCTGTGCACCAGGGCATTGGCTTCGCTGGCCGTGGCCGCTTCGCCCACCACCGCGAAATCCGCTTCCGCCGACAGCAGGCGACGGTAGCCGGTGCGCACCACGGCGTGGTCGTCGATCAGGATGATGCGGATCATGCGTAAGCCTCCCTGGGCGAAGGCTGTTGGTTGCCGGCCCGGGACAGCGGGAGCAGGGCGATCAGGCACAGTCCGCCGCCGGCGTTCGATTCCAGACTGAGCTTGCCGCCGACCATGTCCAGGCGTTCGGCAATCCCGAGCAGCCCGCGGCGGCGTTTCGGCCCATCCGGCGGCAGGCCGCAGCCGTCGTCGGCGATGGCCAGGCGTATCCACGCCCCGTCGCGGCCCGCGCTTACCTTGCACCGGCGGGCGCCGCTGTGGCGGACCATGTTGGTGACCGCTTCCTGCACGACCCGATAGATGGTCAGGGCGACTTCGTCATCGACATCCGGAAACTGCGCCGGGAGGTCCAGTTCGAAGGAAATGCCGGTTACCCGGTTGCGCCAGCCATCGATCAGGTCGCGCAGGGTTTGCGTCAGGCCGCTGGCATCGAGGCCGTGCGGGCGCAGCGATTTGAGCAGCGCCCGCAACTGCGCGCCGCTGGTCCGGATGTCGCGGCGCAGGTCGTTGGCGCATTCGGCAACGGCCGCCGGCCCCAACTGTTCCGCATTGCGGGCCAGATGCGCGGCGGTGGCGTTCAACGAGGTCAGGGTCTGGCCCATTTCGTCGTGCAGTTCGCGCGCCAGGGCGCGGCGTTCGCTTTCCTGCACCGAAATCAGCTGCTGGGCGAGGGCATGCTGGGCCGCCCGCGCTTCGCCCAGCGCCTCGGCCAGGTAGTCGATGGCGTCGGCCACCCGGCGGAACTCGCGCAGCGCGAATCCCGGCAGCACCGGCCGTTTCTCGCTGCGGGCCAGGCCGTGCAGGGCGTCCTCCAGGGCGCGCACCGGGCTCAACGCGCGGTCGGCCGACCACCAGACGACCAGCAGCGTTGCTCCAGAAAAGAGCAGCAGGGTGATCAAAATCCGAGCGGTGTCGCCGAGCCTTTCCTCGATTTCCGAATCGGGATTGGCGGCGATGTACAGCGTCTGGTTGCCGATGCGGATTTCCTGTTCGTCCGGCAGTTCGCTGCTGTGGCCCAGCCAGTCGAGCAGCAGATGGGATTTCCGCTCGGCTGCAGGCTGACCCGGGGTACGGATGGTCAGGTGGCGGATGCCCGCTTCGGAGAGGCGTTCAGCCAGCTCGGAAGAATCGCGCAGCGCGGCGTTCTCCGCCGCCAGCAGCACGCCGACCAGCCGGGTCGAGGCGCCGACTTCGGAGGCGATATCCGCCCGCAGCGAGTACAGCTGAATGATGATGGCAATCGCCATCAGGCTTCCCAATAGCAGGCTTAGCGAGCCAATCAGCCGGCGACGCAGGTCCATGTTTCCCTCTTCGTGTTTTTTTGCAAGTTGCCCCTGTGCAGCTTTCGTACCAGCACGATTTTCTCCGTTTACCGCGCAGCGACGTCGGGAAAAATTCCCTATTGCCGATCCGGCGCCATCCGGATACTCGCCGCCAATTCGACCGCTGCCGGCTGCCCGGCTCGCAGCGCGGTCGATCCGAAAAATCAGGAGACAACACATGGCACAGCAGACTATTACCGGGGCGTCGCATAGACAGCCCGCTCTACGCCGGGCGGCCATCGCCGTCATCGTCGGCGCCCTCTTCCAGGCCTCGCATGCAGCCGAGCCGGCCATTGCCCTGCCGACGGTCGAGGTGATCGGCACGACGCCCCTGCCGGGCGGCAGCCTGAGCAAGGAGCAGATTTCGGCCAATGTCCAGTCGCTGGGCTCGTCCGCCATCCAGGACCCGGCCAGCGCCAACCTGCCGGAGCTGATGAACCGCCGGCTGGGCAGCGTGATGGTCAATGACATGCAGGGCAACCCCTACCAGCCGGATGTCAGCTATCGCGGCTTCACCGCCTCGCCGCTGCTCGGGACGCCGCAGGGGCTGTCCGTCTACATGGACGGCGTGCGCCTGAACCAGCCCTTCGGCGACGTGGTGAGCTGGGATCTCATTCCACGTTCGGCCATCGCCTCGATGAACATGATGCCCGGCTCCAATCCGCTGTTCGGCCTCAATACCCTGGGCGGCGCCCTGGCCCTCCAGACCAAGGACGGCTACAGCCATCCGGGCAGCGCCGTGCAGGCCCTCTACGGCAGCCACGATCGGCAGGCGGTGGAATTCGAGCATGGCGGCCACAACGACAAAGGCCTG
>DATGXM010000153.1:0-1690 GCA_035298985.1 Azonexus sp.
TGGTTTGGTTGGCTCGGCATCGGCGGCGCCACGACCGGCTGCGGGGCGGGGTTTTTCTCGACCAGTTTGACCAGGATGGCGCTGGGTTCGGGAATGTCGAGCTGGCCGACGACCAGTTTCAGCGGATAGAACAGCACGGCGACATGCAAGGCCGCGGCGATCAGGAAAAAACGGCCACTCCTGCGCCATTCGGGCGTTTCGGATGCGAAATGGAGGGCGGGATCGGCGTACATGTCTTTATTTTAGATGCTCGACGACCCATTGTTCGAGGTGTTCGGCCGGCTGCACACCTGAGCGGCCTTGCCGCGATCCGCGTCCGTCGTAGAAATAGGTGCGCGGCAGTTCGCCGTACCAGCGGCGGTCGATTTCGTAGCGCAGGCGTTCCGGCTGGGCATCGGCGAACACCCAGCGGGCCTGTTTCGCGACGCCGTAATCCTGCGCCAGGCGCTCCAGTTCCGGGGTTTCGGCCGGCGTGTCGGCGGCGACGAGGACCACTTCCAGCTTCGGATACTTGCGCGACAGTTCGCCGAGCGCCTTCAGTTCGCTCGGGCAATGCGTGCAGCTGGCCGACCAGAAGGCGAGGATGAAGGGCTTGCCCTTGTGCTGGCGCTCGATCTTCTGCAGCGATCCCGCGACGAAGGGGGCCATGTCGGCGTGGACCAATCCGACCGCCAAGCAAGCGATGGCGAACAGGGCGAGTCGTTTCATGGCGCGATCCTGACCTGCTTCAAGCCGTCCGCCGCGGTGTTCCAGATTAACCAGACAGCCTTGCCATCGTTGCGCAGCAGGGGATCGTCGGCCGCACCGGCGGTGCGGGCGATAGAAGTAGGCGCCGACCAGTGCTGGCCGCGGTCGCGGGAAACCATCTGCCGGATGCTGTGGTTGCGGCCATCGTATTCGCGCCAGACAAGCACGACCTGCTGGCCGAGCGTGGCGACCTGCGGGTGGCCGGCCTGGGCGTCGAGGTTGCCGAAGGGCAGGGGCCAGCTCATCGTTTCGCCGTCGATCCGCCGGTAGTACAGGCCGGGCGATTTCTCGGCGCCGGTAAACCAGGCCAGGTGGCGGCTGCCTTGGCCGTCGATGGCCAGCGCGCCGCCGTGGTGCGGGCAGGCGTCGATTTCCCAGCCGTCGTCGGATACGCGGCGCAGCGGCTCGTCGAGGCGAGCCAGGGCGAAATCGCGGATGTTCTTGCCGAAAATCTGGCGCCAGAAGGCGACCGGCATGCCGTCGGTGTCAGTAGCCAGGCCCAGCCGGCAGCATTCGCAGGAATGGTCGGCAAGCTTGCGGTTGGCTTCGAAGCTGCGACCACCATCGGTAGACCGGGCGGTGTAGATGGCGGCACCACGATAGTCCGAATTGCCGTCGCCATCGCGCTTGTCGATCCAGGCCAGGGTCACGCCCTTGCTATCGGCGAGCATGGCGTTGAAGCGATGGGTGATCGGCCGGGTGTCGTCATTGACGGTGACCGGCTCGCTGAAAGTCCGGCCGCCATCCTGGGAGACGGCGAAGCGCACATGCCCGGCAAAAGGCTGAGGCAGGGCCTGCGTCCAGCTGACATAGACGCGTTCGCCGACTGCGGCGATCTGGGGGCGGGCTTCGCCGTCGGCCGAGATCAGTTCGGGCTGGCGATTGACGGCGACCGGCTCGCTGAAGCGCTTGCCGGCAGCCGTGGCATGGCTGACGAAAATCT
>DATGXM010000154.1:0-1633 GCA_035298985.1 Azonexus sp.
GTGGCGATCTGGACCTGGACGTTGGTCACATCGGGGAAGGCATCGACCGACAGTTTCTGCGCGGCGTTCAGCCCGAAGAAAAACAGCACCGCGGCGATGACCGCGACGACCAGGCGCTGCTTAAGCGCCGCACGGACGACAGACTCGATCACGCCCCCTCCATTTCCTTGCGGTTACGCTCGTTGTTCAGGTGGAAGGCGCCATCGACGACCAGCTTCTCGCCGCCCTTCAGGCCGCCGAGCACCACCCGCATGCCGCCCTGCTCGGGGCCGAGCTTGACCTTGACCAGGCGGAATGCGCCATTCCCCTCGGCTGCGAAGACATGGTCCTCGTCGTTCTGGCGCACCACGGCACTGGCCGGGACGACCAGCCGTTCGACCGGCTTGGCCGCGATCAGCATCGACGCCAGCATGGCCGGCTTGAGACGGCCGTCGCGGTTGTCCAGCTCGGTGCGCACCAGCACCGTGCGGGTTTCCGGGTCTATGGTCTGGCCGACGTAGATCAGCTTGCCGACCAGCTTTTCGTTGCCCAGCGCCGGCACCTCGATATTGACGGTCTGCCCGGCCGTGACCTGGCTGACCTGCTGCTCCGGCACCTGGGCCACCGCCCACAGGCGCGACAGGTCGGCGACCACGAACAGCGAGTCGGCCGGCTGCACGACCTGCCCCTGGGCCAGCTTGCGCTCGACCACCACGCCGCTCAGCGTGGCGACTACCGGGGTCACCGAATTGACCTCGCCCTGCTTGCCCAGGCGGTCGATGGCGGCCGCGCTGACGCCGAGCAGCTGCAACTGATCGGCAGCGGCGCGGGTTTCGGCCTGGGAAATCTTGTATTCGCTCTCCCGGCGTTGCAATTCGGCGGCGCCGATCACATCGGCTTCGAACAGCGCCTTGGCGCGCTCGGCATTGCGGCGGTTCAGTTCGAGCTGGGCACGCGCCTTCAGGTAGGCCAGCTGCTGTTCGGACAGCTGGCTGCTGTTCAGCCGCGCCAGCACATCGCCCCTTTTGACATCCTGGCCGAGCCAGGCGTCGATATCGGTGACCCGCCCGGTGATCGTCGCGCCGATGCGCGCCAGGCGATGCTCGTCGAAATCGATCCGCCCCGCCACGCGCAGGGTTTCGGCCACCGGCTGGCGGCTCACCTCGGCCAGCTTGAGCTGGGCCAGCAGTTCGGGCGACGGCAGCACCATCATCGGGTCCTGCACCTGCTGCGCTGCCGCCTTGTCGCTTTCCTGGTTGCAGGCGGCGAGCAGCGCCGCCGCCATGATCAGCGCCAGTATCTTCTTCATTGGTGTTGTCCTCCCGGGCTGGCCCGCAGTCGTTCGATTTCGACCCAGGCCGCCGCCAGTTCATAACGGGCAGCAATCAACTCGGCACGCGCGGCCCGGAAAACCCGCTGCGCATCGAGCACTTCCAGAAAACCGCGTTCGCCGAAGCGATAAGCCGCTTCCGCCACGCGCAGGGCGTTCTCGGCCTGCCTGACGATGCCCGACTCAAGCGCCGTGACCTGGGCTTGGGCAATCTCGTATTGCTGGTAGGCCACCGCCAGTTGTTGCTCCAGCGAAAATTCCTGGGCCGCCAGTTCGTGGCGGGAACGGGCCAGCAGAGCCGACGCCTCGCCGACCTGGCCGCTG
>DATGXM010000155.1:0-2276 GCA_035298985.1 Azonexus sp.
GGCCACGGCAGTCGACGACGCGACCCCGGCATGAACCGAGCTTTGGGTCTGGCTCATGCCGGAAAGCGCCGACTGGATTTCGCCATGGGTCGATTCGATCAGACTGCCGATTTCCACCGTGGCCTTGGCCGTCCGCTCGGCCAGTTTGCGCACCTCGTCGGCGACCACGGCAAAGCCGCGCCCGGCTTCCCCCGCGCGCGCCGCCTCGATCGCGGCATTGAGGGCAAGCAGGTTGGTCTGGTCGGCAATGTCGCGAATGACGCCGATGATGGCATTCATTTCAGTCGAGCGCCGGCCCAGCCCGCCCAGCGTCGTCGACAGTTTCTCGACTTCGCTTTCGATATGCCGGATACCGCTGGCGAGTGCGGTGACGGCCTCGGCGGATTGCCGCGAAACCTGGCCGGTCTGCACCGCGATCGCCTCGCCCGAGCTGGCATTGTCGGCGATGTGGTTGATGCTGACGGTGATCTGTTCGATGGTCGCCGCCGTCGAGCTCGATGCTTCGGCCTGGCGTTCCGAGTCGGCCGAAACCTGGCGCGTCAGGTCGTTGAGCGAAGACAGCCCGGCGTGCAGGGTGTCAGCATCTGCGCGGACTTCGATGAACATCTGGCGCAAGCTGTCGATGAACCGATTGAAGGCTTCGGCGGTTTGGCCGATTTCGTCGGGGCTGTCGGCATTGAGGCGGCGGGTCAGGTCGCCCTGGCCGGTAGAAATCTCGAGCAAGGCGTCGCGCAGTCGGGTGACACCGCCGAGCAGGCGGTTCAGCGCGTAGCTGGCGAACAGCATGCCGCCAATGGCGATGGCCAGCCCGGCGATGCTCAGTGTGGCGATCAGCGAATTGAGCGGCGACAGGATGGTCTCCTTGTCGATGACGCTACCCAGTACCCAGTCGGAACCCGGGACTGGCGAGAGATCGACATAGGCCGTCCGGCCATCGATCTGCATCTCCTGCAGGCGGGTATGGTCGCTGGCCCGGGCAAGTTGGGTGGTGTCGAAGCCGGGCATGATGTCGCCGACCGGCTTTAATACGGCATCCGCTTTCGGATGCGCGACTATCTTGCCGTCGCGCGTGGCCAGGAAGGCCAGGCCATTGCCGCGCAGGCGGATGCCGGCCACCACGCTGCTCACTTCTTCGAGCACGACATCGCCACCGGCCACGCCGATCTGCTGCCCCTGACGCAGGATCGGGCTGGCGACGGTAATGCCCAGTTTCTTCGTGCTGGCGAAGACATAGGGGGCGGTAACCACGGTTGCCCTGGCCTCGCCGGCCAGTTTGTACCAGGGGCGGGCCGTCGGGTCGTATCCTTCCGGCGGGCGTTTGTCGGCCAGGTGGTAGAGCATGCGCTTGTCGGCGTAGCCGGCGAAGGTTTGCTCGAAACGGCCGCCCTCCTTGCCTTGTATCAGCGCGGGTCGCGGCTCGTCGACTTCGCCGGCGCGGGCAGCTGCGGCGGCAATGACGTCGCGACGCTGGGCCAGCCATTGGGCGATGGCGTGCCGATTGCCGCTGATCGCGGCATTCAGCTCGTCTTCGACGCCGGCAAGAATCTCGCTGCGCATGCGTTGGTAGGATAGGCTGGCGAGCAGCCCGATAGTAATGGCGATGAGGACGCTGACAAAAAGGAGCAGACGTTTCTTGAGTGACATGTAATGAACTTTCTCTGCGGGCGTCCGGCGGAGGACGCGGGGGAAGTCGTTAATGCAAGCGCTGTGCCAGGTTTGTTGTTTTCGTCAGATAAATGAATTTACTGGTGTTTCTGGTGACTTTCGCCGGGCCTTCTGCCGGTTTTCCGGCATTTATCCTGCTCGGCTGTTCGGGAAACCGAATGGTGGAGCCGACTTGGTCGGACCGGGGCGGCGGCGTCGGCAAACCTGCTAAACTTTCCCCTCCGCTGCAATGCAACATAACCAAACAAAAATGTCCTCCCCCACTGATCGCATGAGCCCCGAGGAACGCCGCGCCGGCGCCTCGCTGGCCTCCATCTTCGCCCTGCGCATGCTTGGCCTGTTCCTGATCCTGCCGGTCTTCTCGGTGTATGCGAAAACCCTGCCCGGCGGCGACAACCTGGCGCTGGTCGGTTTCGCGCTGGGCGCCTACGGCCTGACCCAGGCCGTATTCCAGATTCCCTACGGCATCGCGTCGGACATCTTCGGGCGCAAGCAGGTCATCGTCGTCGGCCTGCTCATCTTCGCGCTGGGCAGCTTCGTCGCCGCCTGGGCGCCGGACATGAACTGGATCATCGTCGGCCGCGTGCTGCAGGGCATGGGCGCCATTTCGG
>DATGXM010000156.1:0-4460 GCA_035298985.1 Azonexus sp.
GATGGCGGCGACGCCCCTGGCGCGCACCTCGGCCGGCGTGGTGACCAGCGGCGAGGCGAAGGCGAAGGCGGTCGGCGGTATGCTGGCCGGCGGGAAGGCGTGGTCGCGCTTGTCGTCGGCGCCGCGGGTGACCTGCAGGTAGATCGACTGGTCGTCCCAAGGGGCGGTTTCGATCAGCTTGCGGACGACGTCTTGCCATGCCTTGTCCGACAGCGGATTGGCCATCTGGATGCCGTCCAGCGTCGCCTGCAGGCGCTGCAGGTGTTCGTCGAGGCGGAAGGGGCGCCGGGAATAGACCGGAATGACCTCATAGACGCCGTCCCCGTACAGAAAGCCGCGGTCGAGCGGCGAAATGCCCGCTTCCGCCAGGGGCAGGAAACGGCCATTCAGGTAGACGGGGTCGGCGACGTAAGCGGTCATGGTCTTAGTTGAACCACAGGCGGATGGTGTCGATGATGCGGGTGAAGATATTGCCGAGTTCGACTTTTTCAAGGGCGACCACCGGGTATTCGCCGTACGGCTTGTCTTCGATGCTGACCTTGAGGACGCCGATTTTCTGGCCGGCTTCGATCGGGGCAATCAGGCGCGGCTCGGGCGTGAATTCGGACTTCACCTTGTCGCCATAGCCCTTCGGCACAACGATAGACAGGTCGCTGGTAAAGCCGGCCTTGACCTGGCTCTGGGCGCCCTTCCAGACGCGCAGCGTGGAAACGGCCTGCTCCTTGGTGAACAGGGTGACCGACTCGTAGGAAATGAAGCCCCAGTTGAGCAGCTTCTGCGATTCGCTGGCCCGGGCGCTGTCCGAGGCGGTGCCGAGGACGACGGAGAGCAGGCGGCGCTTGTCGCGCAGGGCGGAGGAGATCAGGCAGTAGCCGGCGGCCTCGGTGTGGCCGGTCTTGACGCCGTCGACCGTGGGGTCGATGAAGAGCAGGCGGTTGCGGTTCGGCTGGGTGATGTTGTTGTAGCGGAATTCCTTCATCGAGTAGTACTTGCCGTACTCGACCGGAAAGTCGCGGATCAGCGCCGAGGCGAGCAGGGACAGGTCGCGCGCCGTGGTGTAGTGATTGGGGTCGGGCAGGCCGGTCGAGTTCATGAAGTGGCTGTTCTTCATGCCCAGGCGTTCGGCCTCGCGGTTCATCATCTGCGCGAAGTTCTCCTCGCTGCCGGCAATGCCTTCGGCCAGCGTGACGCAGGCGTCGTTGCCGGACTGCACGATCATGCCCTTGATCAGGTCTTCGACCGGCACCTGGGTATCGACGCGGATGAACATCTTGGACCCGCCGGTGCGCCAGGCTTTTTCCGAAACCGGCAGCGCCTGCTCGAGGGACAGCATCTTCTTGTGCAGTGCGGCAAAAGTCAGGTAGGCCGTCATCAGCTTGGTCAGCGAAGCCGGCTCGAGGCGGTCATCCGGTTTTTCGGTGGTCAGCACCTGGTTGGCGCCGACATCGAGCAGCAGCCACGACTTGGCAGCCAGGGCGGGCGGGACGGGGAGCTGCTGGGCGAGCGCCGACGAGGCGAGCGCGAAGCTGAGCAGGAGGGCAGCGGTCTTGCGAAACAGCGACATGGCGTTTTCTTCGATGATGCGTTGGGGGAGGACCATTATACCCCCGGCTCCGGAGCGTCTTGCGGCGCTGCAGCACAGAGGGCTTCGACGGCCGGATGGCGGATGCGCCGCTCGCTGGAAATGGCGTAAATCTGCTCGCTGACGCCCGTCATGGCGCCCAGCGGCTTCGCGTCGAGCTGCTGTTCGACCTGCTCGGCGAGGACCAGCGGCGCCGGGAAAATCCCCAGGCCGCCGCGCCCGAAGGTGTTGAGCAGGGCGCTGTCCTCGAATTCGCCGACCACCTTGGGGCGGATGTCGGTGTGTTCCAGCCAGCGGTCGATCCGGCCGCGCAGGGCGTTGTGACGGGTGGGCAGCAGCAGCGGCGCGCCGTCGAGCGAGGCGGGAAAGTCTTTGGCATAGCGTTCGAGCAGCGCCGGCGTGCCGAACAGGCCGGTGGCGAACTCGCCGAGCCGGGTGCTGAACACCTTGAGGTTGCCGCCGACCGGTGCCGCACGGTCGGTCAGCACCACGTCGAGACGGTGCAGGGCGAGGTCGGCGAGCAGGGTCTCGAATTCGCCCTCGTCGCAGATCAGGCGGACGTCGGCCGGCATTTCAGTCACCGTGGACAGCAGTCGATAGGCGAGCAACTTGGGGATGCCGTCCGAGATACCGGCGCGCAGGCGCAGCGTGGCTTCGCTGTCGCTGTGCTGGACGGCGTCTATCAGCGCGTCGCCCAACTGGAAAATCTGGTCGGCGTAACCGAGGGCGACCCGCCCGGCGTCGCTCAGCACCAGGCCGCGCCCCTGGCTGTTGAACAGCGCCTTGCCCAGTTGCCGTTCGAGCAGCGAGAGCTGGCCGGAAATGGTCTGGATGGCCACGTCGAGGCGTTCGGCGGCGCGTGTGATGCTGCCTTCGTGGGCGACGACCCAGAAATAATGCAGGTGCTTGAAATTGAGCGGAGTCATGAGTTCAGCAGAAAAAATCGAAGTGATATTCAATTTTGCTCCGATTTTTTTGCTAATTGCAATGCCCTAGCATCGCCTCGTTTCTCTTAAAGGAGTGAAAAAATGAAACGCATTGTCCTGTTCCTGCTGACCAACCTGGCCGTGATGCTGGTGCTCAGCGTCGTGACCAGCCTGCTCGGCGTCAATAAGTTCCTGACCGCCAATGGTTTGGACGTCGGCATGCTGTTCGTCTTCGCCGCCGTGATCGGTTTCGGCGGCGCCTTCATTTCGCTGCTGATGTCGAAGACCATGGCCAAGTGGAGTACCGGCGCCCAGGTCATCGTGCATCCGAGCACCTCTACCGAAGTCTGGCTGGTCGATACCGTCGCCAAGCTGGCCAAGCGCGCCGAATTGCCGATGCCGGAAGTAGCGATCTACGACGGCGAACCGAATGCCTTCGCCACCGGCGCCACCAGGAACAGCTCGCTGGTTGCCGTGTCCACCGGGCTGTTGCACAGCATGACCCGCGAGGAGGCCGAAGCCGTGCTGGCGCACGAGGTCGCCCACATCGCCAACGGCGACATGGTGACGCTGACCCTGATCCAGGGCGTGGTGAACACTTTCGTCGTCTTCCTGTCGCGCATCGTCGGCTATCTGGTCGATGGCTTCCTGCGCCGCAACGACGAGGAAAGCAGCGGCCCCGGCATCGGCTACATGGTGACCAGCATGGTCTGCGAAATCGTCTTCGGCCTGCTCGCCAGCATCATCGTCGCCTGGTTCTCCCGTCAGCGCGAATTCCGCGCCGATGCGGGGGCGGCCGGCCTGATGGGCACGGCGCTGCCGATGCAGAACGCCCTGCGGCGTCTGGGCAACCTGCACACCGAACCCCTGCCGCAGAACATGGCGGCGTCCGGGATCGCCGGTGGCAAGGGCGGTTTCATGGCCTTGTTCGCCACCCACCCGCCGCTGGAAGAACGGATCGCCGCTCTGGCTTCGCATCGTAGCTGACCGTTTGCTGACATAATGCTGACGCGAAACTGACGATTTGTTATGATGCGCTACTGGTGCGTTGCACAAGACTGGTGCAGTTCCGTGCAACGCCCATCCTTCGCTGCCGGCGTGATCCCGCTTTTTCGAGCTGCGCTGTTGGCTTGAATGCTCCTACGGTCAGGCTTTTCGAGGCTCTGCTGACTAGCCGGCCGAACTTGGTGGCATAACGCTTGCTAAATTTTGCTCATGGTGCAACGCAATAAAATTCTCGCTCTGCTGGTCGGCGTTTGGGTTTCGGCGACGGTCCACGCTGCCGGTCAGGAATATGCCCTGCCCGAACTGGAAAGGCTGGCCCTCGATTCGAGCCGCAGCATGATGGCAGCCCGCGAGCAGGTGTCGGCTGCCCGCTACGCCGTACAAAGCGCCGGCGCCTTCCCCAATCCGGAGGTCGAATACCTGTCCGGAACGGCACGTTCGCGGGCGGCCGGCGGCAATTCCGGCGAGGCGCGCAGCGTGACGCTGACCCAGCCCATCGACCTGCCCTGGGTGCGCGCTGCGCGCATCGGTGCCGCCGAGGCCGGAGCCCAGGCCGGCGAGGCCGGGTTGCGCGCCTTCGAAGCCGACCTGCTGGCCAGCGTACGCCAGCGCTATTTCGAGGTGCTGCGCCGCAATGCCGAATTGCGCAATGCCCGGGAAGACGTCAGCCTGATGGAAAGCGTCCGTTCGCGGATCGCGCTGCGCGTCGATACCGGCGAAGCGCCACGCTTCGAACTGATCAAGGCCGATGCGGAAATGCTGAACGCCCAGAAATCGGTGCAGGCTGCCGGCTTCCGGGTCGAGCAGGCGCGTTCGCATCTGCGGCAGAGCGTCGGTCCGGGCCTGCCGGCCGACTATTCCCTGCGCGGCGCCTTGGGCGAAGTGCCGGAGGTGCCGCCCATCGAGACCGTCCGCCAGGCGTTGCCCGGCGACAGCCCGGCCCTGGC
>DATGXM010000157.1:0-1787 GCA_035298985.1 Azonexus sp.
CAGCAAGCCGAGGAAATGCTGCTCGTCGGGCACGCTGGTCAGCAAGACGCGAGGCGTACCGCTACCCGAGGGAAGGACGGCGATGGCCTGCCGCAAGACTCTTTTGGTCAATTCGGAAAACAGGTGTTCCTCGAAGACCGCGAAGCGGCCATCCTCCCACGCCTCCCCGACGCGCCGGGTGAGGGGCGCCACGATGTCCTGGACAAAACGCTGGAGGCCATGGCGGGCGAGACCTTGCTGCAGGGCCTGCACGTAGCCGTGGGCATCGTATTGCTTGATCAGCGCCAGCATCTCTTCCAGGCCCTGCGTGTCGACGGTGGGGCTTTCGGCCCGCGTCGAACGGGTGTGGCGCGGCGCCAGGCTGGCCAGTTCATCGGCCGGTAGCGCGAGCAGCTTGCCGGGGCGATGTCCTTGATCCATAAGGCGTTTGACCAGGCGCAACCGTTCGACCTGCGCGGCCGGATAGGCGCGTTCGCCGTTGGCGTCGCGCTCGGGTTGCGGAAAGCCATAGCGCCGTTCCCACATGCGCAGGACGTCCTTCGACAATCCGGTATCACGCTCGACGGCGGCAATACTGAAATTCGGGATATTCATAGTTGTCCTGAACAAATGTTAGACAAACCGTTGACAAGAGGTCTTTTGAACACTACTGTACGAACAAAAGTGCAGTTTGTCTAGGACAAAAGAAAGGTTGAGCCTCATGAGATCACAACGCATTGCCGTCATCGGCGCCGGCATTTCCGGACTGGCCAGCGCCTGGCTGCTGTCGCGCCGGCATGACGTGACCCTGTTCGAAGCCGCCTCGTCTCTGGGCGGCCACACCAATACGGTCGACGTCACGCTGGACGGGCAAACCCATCCGGTCGACACCGGCTTTCTGGTCTTCAACGAAAAGACCTACCCCAACCTGATTGCGCTTTTCGCCTACCTGGGGGTCGACAGCGTCGAAACCGAAATGTCCTTCGCGGTCAGCCTGGAAAACCCGGACCTCGAATGGGCCGGCAGCAACCTGGCGACCATTTTCGGCCAGAAGCGCAACCTGGTGCGTCGCGACTTCTGGACGATGCTCTCCGACATCCTGCGCTTCAACCGCGACAGCACGGCCTGGCTGCTCAGTCACCCCGACGATCAGCGCAGCCTGCGCGATTTCCTCGCTGCCGGCGCTTATTCGCGGGCCTTCGCCGACTGGTATCTGCTGCCGATGGCGGCGGCGATCTGGTCCTGCCCGACCGGCCAGATGCTCGACATGCCGCTCGCCACCTTCATCCGCTTCTGCTCGAACCACGGCTTGCTGCAGGTCTTCGACCGGCCGCTGTGGCGGACGGTCAAGGGCGGCGGTCGCGAGTACGTGCGCAAGATCGCCGCCCGGCTCACCGATGTCCGCACGGCTTGCCCGGTCAGCGCCGTAACGCGCGAAGGCGCTCGTTTGCGTGTGACACATGCCGGCGGCAGCGAATGCTTCGACCAGGTCGTGCTGGCCTGCCACAGCGACCAGAGCAAGGCGATACTTGGCATGACGGCGAGTGATGGCCAGCGCGAGGTGCTATCGGCCATCCGCTACCAGCCCAACCGCGCCATCTTGCATACCGATCCGGCCCTGCTGCCGCGCGACCGCAAGCTGTGGTCGGCCTGGAACTACTTCGCCGGCCAGGGCGAACCCGGCGATCAACCGGTCGGCGTCTCCTACCTGATCAACAAGCTGCAACCGCTGCCCTTCGCCACGCCGGTCGTGGTGACCTTGAACCCGGCGCGCGAACCCGACCCGGCCAAGGTCATTGCCGAATTCG
>DATGXM010000158.1:0-19695 GCA_035298985.1 Azonexus sp.
ACCATGCGCGAAATGCTGGAAGCCGGTGTTCACTTCGGCCACCAGACCCGTTTCTGGTCCCCCAAGATGGCCCCGTACATCTTCGGCGCCCGCAACAAGATTCACATCGTCAACCTCGAAAAGACCCTGGTCAAGTACAACGAAGCCATGGCTTTCGTGAAGAAGCTGGCCTCCAATCGCGGCACCATCCTGTTCGTCGGTACCAAGCGCCAGGCTCGCGAAATCATCGGTGAAGAAGCGCTGCGCGCCGGCGCTCCGTACGTCGACCAGCGCTGGCTGGGCGGCATGCTGACCAACTTCAAGACCGTCAAGACCTCGATCAAGCGCCTGAAGGACATGGAGCTGGCCGTTGAAGCTGGCGAACTCGAGCGTATGCCGAAGAAGGAAGCGCTGACCTTCCGTCGCGAACTGGAAAAGCTGCAGAAGTCCATCGGCGGCATCAAGGATATGGGCGGCCTGCCGGACGCCATCTTCGTCGTCGACGTCGGCTATCACAAGATCGCCATCACCGAAGCCGAAAAGCTCGGCATCCCGGTCATCGGCGTGGTCGATACCAACCACTCTCCGGAAGGCGTTTCCTACGTCATCCCGGGTAACGACGACTCTTCCCGCGCCATCCAGCTGTACGCCCGCGGCGTGGCCGATGCCATCCTCGAAGGTCGCAGCCAGGTGGTTGCCGACATCGTGGCGGCCGGCGGTGACGACGAGTTCGTTGAAGTCGAAGAAGCGGCTGAATAAATAAAGATGTAACGGCGGAGCTTCAAGCTCCGCCAGTTTTATAAGCTCAGGAGAAAGAAATATGGCGGCAATTACCGCAGGTATGGTTGCAGAGCTGCGCGGCAAGACCGACGCACCGATGATGGAATGCAAGAAGGCGCTGACCGAAGCCGACGGCGACATGGCCAAGGCAGAAGAGATTCTCCGCGTCAAGCTGGGTAACAAGGCCTCCAAGGCGGCTGCCCGTATCGCTGCCGAAGGTATCGTCGCAATCAGCATCGCCGCCGACGGCAAGACCGGCGCGATCATCGAAGTCAACTCGGAAACCGACTTCGTTGCCAAGAACGACGAATTCATCGCCCTGGCCAATGGCTGCGCCCAACTGGTCGCTGCGCAGAACCCGGCTGACGTCGCTGCCCTGTCCGCTCTGCCGATGGGCGACGGTACCGTCGAGTCCACTCGGTCGGCCCTGGTCGGCAAGATCGGTGAAAACATGTCCATCCGCCGCTTCGTTCGATTCGAAGCCAAGGGCAAGCTGGTTTCCTACATCCACGGTGGCGCCAAGGTTGGTGTCGTGGTTGATCTGGTCGGTGGCGACGAGCAACTGGGCAAGGACCTGGCCATGCACATCGCCGCTTCCAAGCCGAAGTCGCTGGATGCCTCCGGTGTTTCCGCCGAACTGCTCGATACCGAGCGTCGCGTTGCCATCGAGAAGGCCCGCGAAGCCGGCAAGCCGGAAGCCATGCTGGAAAAGATCGCCGAAGGTACCGTCCAGAAGTACCTGAAGGACGTGACCCTGCTCGGCCAAGTCTTCGTCAAGGCCGAAGACGGCAAGCAAACCATCGAACAGCTGCTGAAAGCCAAGGGTGCATCCGTCGCCGGCTTCACGCTGTACATGGTGGGCGAAGGCATCGAGAAGAAGGTCGACGACTTCGCTGCCGAAGTTGCCGCCCAGGCCGCTGCTGCCGCTGCCAAGAAGTAATTGAAAGGAAAGCCGATGACCACACCCAAGTACAAGCGCATCCTCCTGAAACTTTCCGGCGAAGCCCTGATGGGCGGTGACGCCTATGGCATCAATCCGCAGACCATCGCGGCCATTTGCGGAGAGATCAAGGCGGTTGCCGACCTGGGCGTGGAAATCGGCGTTGTGATCGGCGGTGGCAATATCTTCCGCGGCATGGCCGGTACGGCCACCGGGATGGATCGCGCCACTGCGGATTACATGGGCATGCTGGCCACGGTGATGAACGCCATGGCGCTGTCCGACGCAATGCGTCAATGTGGCCTGAATGCCCGCGTGCAGTCGGCCCTGAATATCGAGCAGGTGATCGAGCCGTACATTCGCGGCAAGGCCATCCGCTATCTCGAAGAAGGCAAGATCGTGATCTTCGGTGCCGGTACCGGCAACCCCTTCTTTACCACCGATACTGCTGCAGCACTGCGCGGTTCGGAAATCGGCGCCGAAATCGTGTTGAAGGCGACCAAGGTCGACGGCATCTACACGGCCGATCCCAAGAAGGATCCTTCGGCGACGCGCTACGACAAGATCAGCTTCAACGAGGCGATCTCGAGGAACCTTGCAGTGATGGACGCGACGGCTTTCGCCCTGTGCCGCGACCAGAAACTGCCGATCAACGTGTTCTCGATCTTCAAGACCGGCGCGCTGAAGCGTGTGGTCTGCGGCGAGGACGAGGGTACGCTGGTCTATTGCTGAGGAGAGACAGATGATTGCAGAACTCAAGAAAAACGCAGAAAGCAAGATGCAGAAGTCGCTGGAGGCGCTGAAGAACGACCTCCTGAAGGTTCGTACCGGCCGCGCTCACACCGGTCTGCTCGATCATGTGCAGGTTGACTACTACGGCTCCATGGTGCCGGTTAACCAGGTCGCCAACATTACCCTGGTCGATGCGCGTACCATCGGCGTCCAGCCGTGGGAAAAGAACATGCTGCAAAAGATCGAGAAGGCGATCCGCGACTCCGACCTCGGCCTGAACCCGGCTTCGCAGGGCGAACTGATCCGCGTACCGATGCCGGCTTTGACCGAAGAGCGGCGCAAGGAAATGATCAAGGTCGTCAAGCACGAAGGCGAGGGCGCCAAGGTCGCCATTCGCAACCTGCGTCGCGATGCCAATACCCACCTCAAGGATGCGCTGAAGAAGGGCGAAATCCCGGAAGACGACGAGCGCAAGGCCCAGGATGATATCCAGAAGCTGACCGACAGGTTCATCGTTGAAGTCGACAAGATGCTCGCCACGAAAGAGGCCGAGCTGATGCAGGTTTAAGCGGTCTCCGACTAGATAGCCGGCGGCATGGCCTTCTTTTCGAGTTCGACGCGCGACGTACCGCCGGCGGCTGCCGTGCCCCAGCACGTCGCCGTCATCATGGACGGCAACGGCCGCTGGGCGAAAAAACGCTTTCTGCCGCGTGTCGCCGGGCATGTCAAAGGCGTCGAACTGGTCCGCGAGATGGTTCGCTCCTGCCTCGAGCAGGGCATCCAGTACCTGACCCTGTTTGCCTTTTCGTCGGAAAACTGGCGACGCCCTCAGGAAGAAGTGACGCTGCTGATGCAGCTCTTCGTCAAGGCGCTCGAGCAAGAGGTTGAAAAGCTCCACCGCAACGGCGTCCGTTTGCGCGTGATCGGCGATCTCGGCCGCTTCGAGCCGCGCCTGCAGGAGCTGATCGTCAAGGCCCAGGAACAGACCGCGAGCAACACCCGACTGGATCTGACCATCGCCGCCAATTACGGTGGTCGCTGGGACATCATGCAGGCGGTCAACCAGATGCTGGCGGCCCAGCCCGACAAGCGCGACGGCTGGCAGGAAGCCGACCTCGAGCCCTATCTGTCGATGAACTACGCGCCGGAGCCGGATCTGTTCATCCGGACCGGTGGCGAAGAGCGCATCAGCAATTTCCTGCTCTGGCAACTGGCCTATACCGAACTCTACTTTACGCCGACCCTGTGGCCGGATTTCGATGCCGGTGAATTCGGCAAGGCTATCGCTTCGTTTCAGCAACGCGAACGCCGTTTTGGCCGGACCAGTGAGCAATTGGTGAAGCCGAATGCTTAAAACCCGCGTCATCACGGCGCTGGTGCTGGTTTCGCTGTTGCTGCCCTGCTTGTTCTGGTTGCCGCAAGCAGCCTGGGCTTTGCTGGTTGCCGGCTTCATCGGCATTGCTGCCTGGGAATGGGGCGCCCTGCTGGGTTGGGCTTCCACGCCCAGGCTGGCCCTGGGGCTGCTTGGCGGCCTGTTGTGCGCAGCCCTTTCTGTCATTGATCCATCTGCCCTCGAATTCCGCCTGGGGCATCCGTGGATCGCGCTGGCTTACGGGCTTTCCGCTGCCTTCTGGCTGATCGTCATGCCCTTCTGGCTGCGCGGCAAGTGGGCCGTCGGCGGTGTCGGCGGCCTGGCGGTCGGCGCTGTCGTCCTGATTCCGACCTGGCTGGCCATGGTCCAGCTGCGTGCCTTGGGAGCCGGTGCTCTGCTCGGTATTTTCGCCGTCGTCTGGATGGCAGACATCGCCGCCTATTTTTCCGGACGCGCCTTCGGTAAGCACAAGCTGGCGCCGACCATCAGCCCGGGGAAGACCTGGGAAGGCGCGATTGGAGCGGGTGTCGGCGTGGCGATCTACGGCTTGGTGGTGCGCCATGTATTTGACATCGAATTGCTCTCCTTGCCGCTCTGGGTGGCGGTGCTGTTCGTCGTGACCGGCGTCAGCATCATTGGCGATCTGTTCGAGTCGCTGCTCAAGCGCAAGGCCGGCATCAAGGACAGCAGCAATATCCTGCCCGGCCATGGCGGCGTCCTCGATCGTATCGACAGCTTGACGTCCACGCTGCCCGTTGTCGCTTTCTTCCTGTTGTTGATCCAGCGTTCGGCATGATCCGGCAGAACATTACGGTTCTCGGCTCGACCGGTTCTATCGGGGTCAACACGCTCGACGTGATCCGTCGGCATCCCGCGCGTTACCAGGCTTTTGCCCTGTGTGCGCACAGCCAGATCGACAAGCTTTTCGAGCAGTGTCTGGAATTCAGGCCGCGCTTCGCCGTCGTGCGCGATGCCGCGCTGGCTGCGCAACTGACCGAGCGCTGTCGCGCGGCCGGTTTGCCGACCGAGGTTCGCCATGGCGTGCAGGCCTTGATCGACATGGCATCGTGGCCCGAAGTCGATGCCGTGATGGCGGCGATTGTCGGGGCTGCCGGACTGGAGCCAACGCTGGCTGCGGCGCAGGCCGGCAAGCGGGTCATGCTGGCCAACAAGGAAGTCCTGGTCATGGCCGGCGAGTTGTTCATGCACGCGGTCCGCGAGCATGGCGCCACGCTGCTGCCGGTCGATAGCGAACACAACGCCATATTCCAGTCTCTGCCGGCCGATTTTTCGCGTGGCTTGGCTAACTGCGGCGTACAGAAAATCCTGTTGACCGCCTCCGGCGGGCCTTTCCGCACGACAGCCTTGAGCGAACTGGCGCATGTCACGCCGGAGCAGGCCTGCGCTCATCCCAACTGGGTCATGGGGCGCAAGATATCGGTCGATTCGGCGACGATGATGAACAAGGGCCTGGAGGTCATCGAGGCGCGCTGGTTGTTCGATGCCCCGCCGGAAATGATCCAGGTCGTCGTGCATCCGCAGAGCGTCATCCATTCTGCTGTCCAGTACGTCGACGGCTCGGTGCTGGCGCAACTGGGCAAACCTGACATGCGCACTCCGATCGCCTATGCCATGGCCTGGCCGGAACGGATTGCCGCCGGGGTGGAGCCGCTCGATCTGTTCAAGATTGCCCGGCTCGACTTCTTTGCGCCGGATTTCGAGCGCTTCCGTTGCCTGCAGCTCGCCTACGACGTGCTGCATGCCGGTGGGACGGCGCCGGCTATCCTCAATGCCGCCAACGAGGTGGCGGTGGCGGCATTCCTCGATGGCAAGCTGCCTTTCCTCGGCATCCCCCGGGTGAATGAGCAAGTGTTGCAATCGCTGAGCGCCGGTCCGGAGGGGAGTTTGGGCGATGTGCTGGGCGCCGATGCCGAAGCACGTCATCTGGCTGCCCAGTTGATCCGGGAACGCAGTTTCGCGTGAACGACCTGCCGTTCTATCTGGCGGCCTTCGCGGTCGTGCTCGGTGTACTGATCATTTTCCATGAGCTGGGGCATTACCTGGTCGCCCGTTGGTGCGGGGTCAAGGTGCTGCGCTTCTCGGTCGGCTTCGGCCGCATCCTGTGGCAAAAGCAGCTCGGTCGGGACCATACCGAGTGGGCGGTCAGCGCGTTTCCCTTGGGCGGCTACGTCAAGATGCTCGACGAACGGGAAGGTGCCGTACCGGCCGCCGAAGTGCATCGTGCCTTCAATCGCCAAGGCGTGCTCAAGCGCAGCCTGATTGTCGCCGCCGGGCCGCTGGCCAATTTTGCTCTGGCCATCCTTCTCTACTGGGCCGTCTTCATGTACGGCAGCAACGAGCTTCTCCCAGTGCTGGGAACGCCTCCCGAAGGATCGCCGGCGGCCGTCGCCGCCGTCCAGAACGGCGAGCAGGTTCGTCTCGTCGATGGGGTCTCGGTGGCGACCTGGAACGACCTGCGCTGGATGCTGCTGCAAAAAGCCGCCGAGCGCGACAGCGTCGTGCTTGAGGTGGTCGATGAGCAGGGAAATATCGCATTTCGCCAACTCGATCTGCGGGCGGTAAGCGAGCAGGGTTGGGAAGGTGATGCGCTGGAGCGCCTGGGTATCCGTTTCTTCCGCCCCAACACGCCGCCCTATCTCGGCGAGGTGATAGCTGGCGGCCCGGGGGCACGGGCCGGGTTGCAGCCGGGTGATCTGGTTGTCGCCATCGATGGCCAGCCGATCGCCCTGTGGTCCGACTTCGTGACCCGAATTCGCGAATCGGCTGGAAAGCCGGTGCGGCTGGAAATACGCCGCCGGGATGAAAGCTTGATAATTGACGTCATTCCGGAGGCCGCCAGTGAACGCGGTCGTACTGTCGGCAAGATCGGTGTGGCCGTCGATACGGAGGGCGTGCGGCGCGAACTCCGGGTTTTCGTGCGTCACGGTGTTATCGAATCGGCTCGGCTGGCCGTAGCGGAAACCTGGGATAAATCGGTGTTCAGCGTGCAAATGATGGGCAAGATGCTGGTCGGCGAAGTGTCCTGGAAGACCCTGTCCGGACCGGTGACGATCGCCGATTACGCTGGTAAGTCGGCCCGCTTGGGGCTCGATTACTACCTACGTTTCATGGCCTTGGTCAGCATCAGTCTTGGGGTTTTGAATCTGCTTCCCATCCCGGTTCTGGACGGTGGGCATTTGTTGTATCATATTATCGAAGTCGTCAGGCGCAAGCCGCTTTCCGAGCGTGCCATGGAAATCGGCCAGCAGATTGGCATGACCATTCTTGTCGCCTTGATGGCTTTCGCCTTTTTTAACGATATTTCCCGCCTGCTCAGCAGCTGAATAATGAAGAAAACCCTGTTGTCCGTCATGATTGCCAGCGCGTTTGCTGCGCCGGTGCTGGCATTCGAACCCTTTACGGTCAAGGACATCCGGGTAGAGGGCATCCAGCGCACCGAAGCGGGTACCGTCTTTGGCTATCTGCCAGTCAAGGTCGGCGAAACGCTGAATGACGTAAAGGCGGCGCAATCCATCAAGGCGCTGTTCGCTACCGGCTTCTTCAAGGACGTACGGGTCGAGGTCGAGAAGGACGTCATGGTCGTTGTCGTCCAGGAACGACCGGCGGTGGCGACGATCAACTTTGTCGGCCTAAAGGAGTTCGACAAGGACGTCATCATCAAGGCGCTGAAGGAAACCGGCATCGCCGAGGGCCGTATCTTCGACCGGGCGCTGCTGGAAAAGGCCGAACAGGAACTGAAGCGCCAGTACCTGACCCGCGGCAAGTATGCAGCGAACATCACGACGACCATCACGCCGCTGGAACGCAATCGGGTCGGCATCAACTTCAATATCGAAGAAGGTGCTGCGGCCAAGATCAAGCAGATCAACATCATCGGCGCCAAGGCCTTCAGAGAGAAGGAATTGCTCGGCCTGTTCGAGCTGACCACGCCGGGATTGCTGACCTGGTACACCAAGAACGACCAGTATTCGCGCCAGAAACTGTCGGCTGACCTCGAGAAGCTGAAGTCCTTCTACATGAATCAGGGCTATCTCGAATTTGCTGTCGAGTCGACCCAGGTCTCCATCTCTCCCGACAAGCAGGACGTCTACATCACGGCGAACATCACCGAGGGTGACCGCTATCAGGTTTCATCGGTCAAGGTCGCCGGCGACTTTTCGCTGCCGGAAGACGAGCTGAAGAAGCTCGTCCTGGTCAAGCCGGGCGATGTGTTTTCCCGCGAGAAGCTGAATGACACGACCAAGGCGATCAGCGACCGTCTGGGCAAGGAAGGCTATGCCTTCGCCAACGTCAACGCCGCTCCGGAAATCGACAAGGAAAAGCGCCTGGTCGCTTTCACCATCTTTGTTGACCCGGGCAAGCGGGTTTATGTGCGTCGCATCAACATCACCGGCAATACCAAGACGCGCGACGAGGTCATTCGTCGCGAAATGCGCCAGATGGAAGGCGGCTGGTACGATGCCGACAAGGTCACGGCGTCGAAGCAGCGCGTTGACAAGCTGGGCTTCTTCGGTGAAGTGGCGGTGGAAACCCCGGCCGTTCCGGGAACGTCCGACCAGTTGGACGTCAACGTCAATGTCACCGAAAAACCGACCGGCAGCCTGATGCTCGGCGTCGGTACCTCGAGCACCGACAAGATCATCCTGTCGGGGGCCATTTCCCAGAACAACTTCATGGGCAGTGGCAACAACGTTTCTATCCAGGTCAATTCGGCCAAGACCTACCGGACTTACGTATTTTCCTATACCAACCCGTATTTCACCCAGGACGGGATAAGCCAGGGCTTTGACGTCTATCACCGGACCTTCAATACGACGTCGACGACGCTGGCCTATTATTCATCCTCGTCTACCGGTGGCGCCATCCGTTTCGGCTTCCCGATCGGCGAGAAGGAATCGATCGGGATGGGGATTGGTCTTGATTCGACCAGCATTACTACCTACGACCAGACGCCGCAGTACTACAAGGATTACGTCAAGCGCTTCGGCGATACCAACATTTCGGTTCCGGTGACCCTGAGCTGGGCCAGCGACGGCAAGGACAGTTACTTCTTCCCGACCAAGGGCACCTATCAGCGCGCTTCCGTGGAAGTGGCTGTCCCGGGCGGCGATTTGACCTACTATCGGGCCAGCTATCAGCTGCAGCACTATGTGCCGCTGAATTCCAAGTTCACGCTGATGCTGAACGGGGAATACGGCATGGCGAATGGTTATGGCCAGTCCGGCTTGCCGTTCTTCAAGAATTACTATGCGGGTGGTGTAACATCGGTGCGCGGCTACAAGGCTTCGTCGTTGGGGCCGATCTATACGGACCCGTCGACCAATATCCAGTATCGCCTGGGCGGCAACCGCCGCGTAGTCGGTAACGCCGAGTTGCTGTGGAGCCTGCCGGGTATGGACAAGTCTTTCCGCATGGGCTGGTTCTTTGATGCCGGGCAGGTGTACGGCAGCGATGAGAAGGTGGATCTGGCCGATCTTCGTTATTCGACCGGCCTGTCCGCGGCGTGGATTTCGCCGGTTGGGCCGTTGAAATTCAGTATCGGCAAACCGCTGAACAAGAAGGATACCGACAAGGTCGAAGCCTTCCAGTTCCAGATGGGCACTACGTTTTAATTCAGGAGTATCAAGTTGAAAGTTAAATCCGTTGTCCTGGCATCCCTGATGTCTGCATTGCTCGTGACGGGCGCCTCTGCCGCCGAACTGAAGGTTGGTTATGTCAATACGCAGCGCATCTTCCGCGATGCGCCGGCTGCGCAGAAGGCCGCCAAGAAGCTGGAAGGCGAGTTCGCCAAGCGCGATCAGGACCTGCAGCGCATGGCCAAGCAGCTGCAGGGGCTGCAGGAAAACCTGGAAAAGAATTCGGTGACGATGGCCGAAAGCGAGCGCCGCTCGAAGGAAAAGGAGTTCGGCGAGCTGTCGCGTGAATTCCAGCGCCGTCAGCGCGAGTTCCGCGAAGATCTGAACCTGCGCCAGAACGAAGAGAACGCGGCCGTGATCGAGAAAGCCAACAAGGCGATCAAGCAGATCGCGGAAGCCGACAAGTTCGATCTGATCCTGCAGGACGTAGTCTGGGTCAGCCCGCGTCTGGACATTACCGAGCGCGTTATCAAGGCCTTGTCGGAAGCCAAGTAATGGGCTTGAACGGAACCACGTTCACGCTAGCCGAGATCGCCGCCCAGTTGGGCGGCGATGTGCTTGGGGACGCGCAAATTCGCATCGGGCAGGTAGCGACGCTGGCATCCGCCGGCGAAGGACAAATCGCTTTTCTCGCCAACCGGAAATACCGCAATCAATTGCAGGCCACCCGGGCGTCGGCGGTCATCGTTGCGCCGGAGTTTGCGGAAGGATTTGCCGGAGCGCGGATCGTTACGGCCAATCCTTATGCCTATTACGCCCGCGTCGCTACGCTGCTCAATCCGGCGACAGAGGCCAGTCCCGGTGTACATCCTTCCGCGGTGTGCGAATCTCCTGTTCCGGCTTCGGTATCGATCGGACCGCGCGTATGCATCGGCAAAAATGTGGTGCTGGGTGAGAATGTCACCATCCACGCCGGATGCGTGCTAGGGGAAGGCGTGACAGTGGGCGACGATAGCCTCCTTTATCCGAATGTGACCATCTACCATGGGTGTCGCGTTGGCAAGCGGGCGATTCTGCATTCAGGCGTGGTCCTCGGCGCGGATGGTTTCGGTTTTGCGCCTGACGGCAAGGAATGGGTCAAGATTCCGCAGATCGGGGCGGTGAACATTGGCGATGATGTCGAAATCGGTGCCAATACGACGATTGACCGCGGGGCTATAGACGATACGGTCGTCGGCGATGGCTGCAAGATCGACAATCTGGTCATGATCGGCCACAACTGCAATATCGGTCCCTATTCGGTCATTGCCGGCTGTACCGGCATGGCGGGCAGTACGACCCTGGGCGAGCATTGCATCCTGGGCGGAGCGACGATGATCAGCGGCCATCTGTCACTGGCGCCAAATACGACGATTTCCGGGGCCAGTACCGTGATGCGCAGTATCGTCGAGCCGAATGGCGTATATGCCAGCGTCTTCCCGCTCGATACCTATGAGCACTGGATGCGCAACGCGTCGCATATCCGCCGCCTGTCCAAGCTGGCCGAACGCGTTGCCGAACTGGAAAAAACACTTAAACAAAAAGAAATAGAGGGTTGATCAAATGGATATCCATGAAATTCTTGAGTACTTGCCGCATCGTTACCCCTTCCTGCTGATCGACCGCGTTGTCGAAGTCGTGCCCGGCAAATCCATTCATGCCTACAAGAACGTCACCATCAACGAACCCTTTTTCGTCGGCCACTTTCCGCACCATCCGGTCATGCCGGGCGTGCTGATCATGGAAGCACTGGCCCAGGCGGCGGGCATCCTGTCGTTCAAGACCGAGGACAAGAAGCCGACGCAGAGCGACGTCTTTTATTTTGCCGGTATCGACGAAGCCCGTTTCAAGCGTCCGGTCATGCCGGGCGACCAGTTGCATCTGCATGTCGAAATCGAGCGCCAGATGCGCGGCGTCTGGAAGTTCAAGGGCGAAGCCCGCGTCGACGGCCAATTGGCGGCCGAAGCGCGGCTGATGTGCGCCAAGCGGGATCTGTAACATGATCCATTCGACTGCCATTGTCGATCCCGGCGCCAAGATCGGTAGCAACGTCGAGATCGGGCCGTATTCCATTATCGGCCCGCACGTCGAGATCGGGGACAATACGGTCATCGGGCCGCATACCGTGATTCGCGGCCATACCCGCATCGGCCGCGACAACCGCATTTTCCAGTTCTGCTCGCTCGGCGAAGTGCCGCAGGACAAGAAATACGCCGGCGAAGCGACACGCCTGGAAATCGGTGACCGCAACACCATCCGCGAGTTCTGCACCTTCAATCTGGGTACCGTTCAGGATCGTGGTGTGACCTCGATCGGCGACGACAACTGGATCATGGCCTACGTCCATATTGCCCATGACTGCCAGGTCGGCAACAAGGTGACCTTCGCCAACAATGCCTCGCTGGCCGGCCACGTGGTGGTCGACGATTGGGCGATTCTCGGCGGGTTCACCGGTGTGCACCAGTTCTGCCGCATCGGCGCCCACGTCATGACCGCGGTCAGCACCGTCATCCTGCAGGATGTGCCGCCTTACCTGATGGCCGCCGGCAATACTGCGCAGCCCTATGGCATCAACGTCGAGGGGCTAAAGCGCCGTGGCTTCAACGCCGAGGCGATCACTTCGCTGAAGCGTGCCTACCGCACCCTGTATAAGTCCGGGCTGCTGCTGGAAGAGGCCAAGGCAAAACTGGTGGAAGATGCCAAGACCCAGCCGGATGTTCAGCGTTTCGTCGATTTCCTCGAGGTCTCGAAGCGCGGCATCATTCGCTGACATGGGTAACGCAGTCCGTATCGCCGTGGTGGCGGGAGAGGCCTCCGGGGATCTCCTGGCCAGCCACCTGATTGCCGCACTGAAAACGCATCTGCCGGATGCCGTTTTCTATGGCATTGGCGGCCCGAAAATGCAGGCGCAGGGCTTCGATGCCTGGTGGCCGATGGAAAAGCTGTCGGTCATGGGCTACTGGGATGCCCTGAAGCATTACCGGGAAATCGCCGGTATCCGTCGACAATTGAAGAAACGCCTGCTCGAGCTGCGGCCGGATATCTTCATCGGTGTCGACGCGCCGGATTTCAACCTGGGCCTGGAAACCGACCTCAAGGCCGCCGGCATCCGCACCATCCATTACGTCAGTCCGTCGATCTGGGCCTGGCGCGGCGGGCGCATCAAGAAAATCGCCCGCGCCGTGAATCGCGTACTGGCGCTGTTCCCGATGGAACCGCCGCTCTACGAGAAGGAGCGGATACCGGTGACCTATGTCGGCCATCCGCTGGCCGACATGATTCCATTGGAAACCAGCAAGGCCGCCGTTCGCGAAAAGCTGTCGTTACCCAAGGACTATCCGATCTTTGCCATGTTGCCCGGCAGTCGCCGCGGCGAACTGGAAATGATGGCCGACACCTTTGTCGAAGCGGCCAAGCTCATTCGCGAGCACCATCTGCCGCAAGCCATCTTCGTCGTGCCGCTGGCCACGCGCGAGACGCGGCTGCAGTTCGAGGCCGCCATCTATCGCCAGCAGGCCGGCGACGTGCCGTTCCGCCTGCTGTTCGGCCATGCCCAGGATGCCCTCGGAGCGGCCGACGTGTCGCTGGTCGCCAGCGGTACGGCGACCCTCGAAGCGGCGCTGATCAAGCGGCCGATGGTCATCACCTACAAGATTGCCAAATTCTCGTACTGGCTGATGAAGCGCATGGCCTATCTGCCCTACGTCGGGCTGCCCAACGTGCTGGCCGGGCGCTTCGTCGTGCCGGAAATCCTGCAGGAAGAGGCGACGCCGGAGAATCTGGCCGAAGCCTTGGTCAAGCTCTACGCCGACAAGGAAAACGCCGAGGCGGTCGAGGAGGCGTTTACCGACATCCACCTGCAGTTGCGCCAGAACACGGCCGACAAGGCGGCGCGGGCTGTCATCGAATGCCTGAACTGATCGTTCCGGTGGGCCTCGTCTGCGGTATCGACGAGGCCGGGCGCGGTCCGCTGGCCGGGCCGGTGGTGGCGGCGGCGGTCATTCTCGACCCGGCACGACCCATTGCCGGTCTGAACGATTCCAAGAAGCTCAGCGAAAAGAAGCGCGATGCGCTGGCCGTGGCGATCCGCGAAAAGGCGCTGGCCTGGTGCGTGGCCGAGGCGACAGTCGAGGAAATCGACCGCATCAACATCCTGCACGCCACGATGCTGGCCATGCAACGGGCGGTGGCCGGGCTGTCGGTTCGCCCGGAGAGCGCGCTGGTCGATGGCAATCGTTGTCCGCGCCTCGACATTCCGGCCGAGGCCGTGGTCCAGGGCGACGGCAAGATCGCCTCGATTGCGGCAGCCTCCATCCTGGCCAAGACGGTGCGTGATGCCGGCATGCTGGAGCTGCATACACAGTATCCGCAATACGGTTTCGACCGCCACATGGGCTATCCCACCGCGGCTCATTTCGCCGCCTTGGAAACGCATGGCGCCTCGCCCGTGCATCGCACCAGCTTCGCCCCGGTCGCCCGGCAGCTGTCCCTGCTATGAAGCTGATCCAGTCGCGCGACAACGCCTTTTTCAAGCAACTCAAGAAGCTGGCGGAATCGGGACGCGAGCGGCGCAAGGCGGGGCAGACCCTGCTCGACGGGGTGCATCTGGTCCAGGCGTTCGAAGCGGCCTTTGGCCGACTGCAGACGCTGATCGTCGCCGAATCCGCATTGGCAGGCGGCGAGGTGGCCGACTACGTGGCCGGGCGCGAAACAGTCGTCCTGGCCGATGCCTTGATGCGCGATCTCGGACTGGTCGATACGCCGAGCGGTCTGCTGGCCGTTGCCCCGATGCCGGCTGCCGCTCAGGGTCTGCGCCTCGACCAGGATGCCATTCTCCTCGACGGTGTCCAGGACCCGGGCAATCTCGGCACCTTGTTGCGCACCGCAGCCGCTGCCGGCATCCGGCAGGCCCTGCTGTCGCCCGCCTGCGCTGCGGCCTGGTCGCCAAAAGTGCTGCGTGCCGGGCAGGGCGCGCATTTTGCGCTGAACATTCACGAGGACATCGATCTGCCGGCGGTCATGGCCGATTACGCCGGGACGACGGTGGTGACCTGTCTCGATGGCGCCACCTCGCTCTATGAGGCCCAGTGGTCCGCTCCGGTTGCCTGGGCTTTCGGGGCCGAAGGGCAGGGCGTTCGGCGCGAGTTGATCGAGGCCGCCACGCTGCGCATAAAAATACCGATGCCGGGTTCCGTCGAATCGCTGAATGTGGCCGCTGCGGCGGCGGTTTGCCTGTTCGAGGCCGTGCGCCGGCGACTGGTCTGATTCGGCGCTGTAGCGCCAGACCGTTTTTCTAGAAGCGCAGGCCGAGGGACAGGCGAGACTGGTTCTCGCTTGAGAAATTCACCTTGTGGTCGCGCGCCAGGCGCAGAAAAACGTCGCGATAGTCGTAGGTGACCGACAAACCGTGGCCGGAAACCTTGGGGTCATCGGCGCTTTCCCGTCCATGTTTCTCGGACAGATCGAGCGTCAGGCGCTGCTTATCGGCCAGCTGCGTCCGGGCGACTAGGTGGTTGACGACTTGCTCGGTATGCAGGCGATTGTCCTTGACCGTATAGAGCGACAGATTGGTGCCCGGAATCAGCCGGGTTCCGAAGCCGTACACGACCGAATCGTTGGGGTCGAAATTCAGGTTGTAGTAATCCTTGACGTTGGTCCGGCCGTAGCCGAACAAGGCGTAGACCGTGCTGCCGATTTCCAGATTGACCGCCGTTCCGGCAAAGCCGTGGGTGGCCAGTTGCAGCGAGGGGACGAGCTTGGCGTAGTCGGTTTCCCAAGTGAATTCATAGCCGGTCCGCGTCTGCTCGAATTCGGAGCCGCGCTGGTAATGACCCAGCCAGACCGCATGCGGACCGTTGTTGGCGCGCAGGTTCACGTCGTTGGCGGCGTGCTGATGGCTAGTGGCGTAGTAGGAGGGGGTCAGCTTGAACGACCAGGCCTCGGCGCTGGCATCGACGCCTTCCGCTCCGCCCGGACGCGAGGCATCGGCCAGCGCCAGGGCGGGCAGAATGGCCACGAGCGGCACAATACGTTTCGGCTGCATGGTGGCGATGATACCAATTCGCCCAGCCGGCGACGAAGGCCGATTTTGTTGGGGTCTCGTCAGGAAAATGACAGGTCGATGCGGATAATCTGATAACGCAAACTTGCAATTGAGTTTGTCTCTTCTAGAACTTTCTTTGCCCCACGATGACTAGTCCTTGTGGGGTTTTCTTTTTGTATCGCCAGTTCAAAGCAGATTTGCGGTAATGGCAGGAATGAGGATCGATCATGAAAATTAAGATTACCCTGTGTGCAATGCTGGTTTTGCTGGGGCTTTCGGGATGTGTCGTGGCACCGGCGCCGGTGGTCCATCGTCCCTACTATGCCGAACCGGTCATCGTCGCACCGCCGCCGCCGCGGGTGGAATACTATGGGGCGCCGCCCGTAGCCGGTCAGGTCTGGATTGGCGGATTCTGGAACTGGACCGGTAGTCGCCACGAATGGGTTCCGGGCCACTGGGACGCGCCGCGGCCGGGATACATCTGGGCTCCCCATCGCTGGGAACAGCGTGGCGATCATTGGCAGTTGCAGGGTGGCCGCTGGGAAGAGAACCACGAGCGCCATGAGCATCGCGAGTATGAGCGCGAACGGCGTGACTGGCGCTGATCGAATACCGCTTTGACGTTCAGGAGGCTTTATGGCCGGATTTGACCACTACGCGCAGGACAGTTCGGAAATCGAAGCCGAAATGATCCGGAAGGGGATCGTTCTCGGTATCGACTGGACTGATCAGGCGGCGCTCCGCCTGCTGGCGAAGGAAGCGCTGGATCATCTGTCGCGGGATGTGAGTATCGCCGCCTCGGCGCCCGTCGATTACAAGCTGATGGCCAAGGTCGATCTGTTCGGGCTGGCCGGCCTGATGCTGAAGACCATGACCAAGAGCGCCGACCAGGGCATCGAAAGCCATGGCGGTCCGGCGTGGAAAGCCTTTGCGCAGGCCTTGTGGGCGGAAAAGGAATTGCGCAGCAAGTCCTGAGCGCGGCTCGGTCGTGGCTGGTCGAAAGCGGGGCGGTGCCGATACTGGCAACCGCAAATAGAAAACGGCGCAGGTTTGCCTGCGCCGTTTGCTTTTCTCCAGGCCAACCGGATTAGCGCAGCTTGAGTTCCTGCAGGATGGTCGTCGAGATTTCCTCGATCGACTTGGTCGAGGAATCGAGCCAGCGGATGCCTTCGCGACGCATCATCTTCTCGGCTTCGGCGACCTCGAAGCGGCAGTTGGCCAGCGAGGCGTAGCGGCTACCGGAGCGGCGTTCCTCGCGGATCTGCGCCAGGCGTTCGGGCTGGATGGTCAGGCCGAACAGCTTGCTGCGATGCTTTTCCAGCGTGCCGGGCAGGCGGCCGCGGTCGAAGTCTTCCGGGATGAGCGGGAAGTTGGCCGCCTTCAGCCCGAACTGCATGGCCAGGTAGAGCGAGGTCGGCGTCTTGCCGCAGCGCGAGACGGCGACCAGGATGACGTCGGCTTCCTCCAGGTCGCGGTCGGTGATGCCGTCATCGTGGGCCAGGGTGTAGTTGATTGACTCGATGCGCTTCTTGTACTCCGAGCTTTCGGCCGAACCGTGCGATCGACCGACCGTGTGGTTGGATTTCCTGCCCAGTTCCCCTTCCAGCGGCGCGAGGAAAGTCTCGAAGTACGAAAGGCAGAAGGCATCGGCCTGATGGACGATCTCCGCCAGCTCCGGATTGACCAGCGTGGTGAACACGATGGGGCGCATGCCGTCGGTCTCGCCTTGGAGATTGATGCGGGCGAGCGCCTCCTGCGCCTTTTCGATGTTGTCGAGGAAAGGGATGCGGATCTGCTTGAATTCGACGTCTTCGAACTGGGTCAGCAGGCTGTGGCCGAGGGCTTCCACGGTCAGGCCGGTGCCGTCCGAGACGAAGAAGACGGTGCGTTTGAGTGTCATGGGCATGCGTCGATTTTAACCGCTGTTGCGCAATCCCGAAGCGATGCCGTTGATGGCCAGGTGAATGCCGCGCGCCACCCGCTCGTCGGTGTCGCCGGCGCGGTGCCGCTTGAGCAACTCGACCTGCAGGTGATTCAGCGGGTCCATGTACGGGGCGCGTAGCTTCAGCGAATTGCGCAGCATGGCATTGTCGGCGAGCAGTTCGTCCTGTTCCTCGATGGCCAGCAGGTGCTGGCGGGTCAGTTCCCACTCCGCCTTGATGCGGCTGAAGATGCGTTCGCGGAGGTCGGCATCGCTGACCAGTTCGGCATAGCGCGAGGCGATGGCGAGGTCGGTCTTGGCCAGCACCATGTCCATGTTGGAGAGCAGCGTCCGGAAGAAGGGCCACGACTTCAGCATGCGGCGCAGGGTGACGAGGCCGTCCGGGTTGCCCTGCAGGTAACCGTCGACGGCCGAGCCGAAACCGTACCAGCCGGGCAGCATCAGACGGCACTGCGCCCAGCTGAAGACCCAGGGAATGGCGCGCAGGTCTTCGATGCGATCCGACGCCTTGCGCGACGCCGGGCGGCTGCCGATATTGAGCGAGGCGATTTCGGAAACGACGGTCGATTGCCGGAAATAGGTGGTGAAGCCCGGCGTTTCATAGACCAGGCCGCGATAGGCGTTGAAGGCGCGCTGCGACAGTTCGTCCATCACGACGTGGAAAGGCTGGGCCGGCTCGATCTGGTTCTCGTGGTCGGTCAGGCTGGCCTCCAGCGTGGCGGCGAGCAGCACTTCCAGGTTGCGGCGGCCGGTATCCGGGTTGCCGTACTTGGTCGAGATCACCTCGCCTTGTTCGGTCAGGCGGATCTGGCCGGACACGGCACCGGCCGGCTGGGCCAGGATGGCGTGATAGGACGGGCCGCCACCGCGGCCTACCGAGCCGCCGCGGCCGTGGAACAGGCGCAGGCGCACGCCGTGCTGCTGGAAGACGCGGGTCAGCTCGATCTCGGCCTTGTACAGTTCCCAGCCCGAGGTCAGGAAGCCGCCGTCCTTGTTGGAGTCGGAATAGCCGAGCATCACTTCGTGCTCGTTGCCGCGGCCGGCGATCAGCTCGCGGTAGGCCGGCAGCTGGAAGATGCCGTTCATGGTCACGGCGCTCTTCTGCAAGTCCTCGATGGTCTCGAACAGCGGGATGATATTGACGTCGAGGCGGGGCTTTTCTCCTGGCAGCAGGAGGCCGGATTCCTTGAGCAGCAGCGCCAGTTCGAGCAGGTCGGAAACGCCGTCGGTCTTCGAGATGATGCAGTTGGGCAGCGCGGCGGCGCCGTACTTGCCGCGCAGTTCGTGGGCGGCGAAGAAGATGTCGAGTTCGCCGCGCGTTTCCTCGCTGTAGTCGATGTACGGCGAATAGAGCGGACGCGGCGTGGCGATTTCCTCGACCAGCAGCGCAATGCGCTTGTCTTCGGGCAGTGCCTCGTAGTCCGGGCAACGGCCGGCCTTGGCCAGTAGTTCTGCCACCGAGCGGGCGTGCACGTCGGAGTTCTGGCGCAGGTCGATGGGGGCCAGGTGGAAGCCGAAGACCTGTACGGCACGGCGCAGGCGGCGCAGACGGCCGCCGGCCAGCGCAGCGCTGCCGTTGAGCTTCAAGGAATTGGTCAGCACCTTGAGGTCGTTGCGCAGGGCGTCCGGCGTGGCATAGGGTTCGGCGCTGCCGATTTCATGACGCACCGGCTCGACACCGTCCAGGCAGCGGGCGGTGGCGGCTAGGCGGGCGTAGATGCCGGACAGCGCGCGGCGATAGGGTTCGTCCACGCGTTGCGGCGAATGGTCGGTGGAATGCTCGGCCAGGGCCAGCAGTTCCGGCGTGACCTTGATCAGCAGGTCGGAGAGCGGCAGTTCGCCGCCCAGTTCATGCACTTCCTCGAGATAGTGGTTCAGCGTGGCGGCCGATTGCAGGCGCAGTGCCTCGCGCAGGATTTCGGCGGTGACGAAGGGGTTGCCGTCGCGGTCGCCGCCGATCCACGAGCCGACGCGGAAGAAGGGCGGCAGGGCCCAGATCTTCTCCGGATAGCGCTTTTGCAGCTGTTGCGTGGCCTGGATGTAGAGGCGCGGCAATTCGGTGAAGAAGGTTTCCTTGAAGTAGGTGATGCCGTTCTTCACTTCGTCGATGACCTTGAGGCGGACCGGGCGCAGCATGCGCGACTGCCACAGGGTCAGGATGGAGTTGGCCAGGGCCAGGTCGTTGTCGGCCTCCTCTTCCGGCGTCATCTGCAGGCGTTCGCGCTGGTCGAGCAGGCGGGCGACGTCGCGGTGGTTGCGGATCAGGCTCTG
>DATGXM010000159.1:0-6500 GCA_035298985.1 Azonexus sp.
CCGTTCAAGCCGGTGGCCCGGCACAGCACGTCGTAGAGCGGGACCAGCGCGAAGGCGAAGGCGAAGCCGCAGGCCACCAGCAGGAGCAGGCGGCGTATCAGGCGGCTGTTGTCCGGCGGGGAATGGCTGACCTGTTCCATGGCTTCGATGGCCTTAGCGTTTCAGGAAAAAGCCGGCGATGTAGAGCAGCAGCACGGCGCCGCCGATCAGCCAGGCCAGCCGCTTCGACCGGCTGCGCCGACGGGCCAGGTCTTCCGGGGAAAAGGCGCTATCCATGGCGGTGTCTCAACGGATGGCGGGCGGCGTTTCCCAGCTGTGGTGAGGCGGCGGCGACGACAACTCCCACTCCAGTCCTTCTGCACCTTCCCAGACCCGGGCTTCGGCCTTGGTACCGCCACGCACGCAGCTCCAGACGTTGTAGGCGAAGATCAGTTGCGAGAAGCCGAGGATGAAGGCGCCGACCGTCGAAATGGCGTTGAACTCGGCGAATTGCAGCGCATAGTCGGGAATGCGCCTCGGCATGCCGGCCAGGCCGAGGAAGAACTGCGGGATGAAAGTCAGGTTGAAGGAGACGACGGTCAGCCAGAAATGCAGCTTGCCCAGCTTTTCGCTGTACATGTGGCCGGTCCACTTGGGCAGCCAGTAATAGACGCCGGTGATGACGCCCATGATGCCGCCGGCGAACAGCGCGTAATGGAAGTGGGCGACCACGAAATAGCTGTGGTGGTACTGGGCGTCTGCCGCCACGTCGGCCAGCACCAGCCCGGTCAGCCCGGCGATGCCGAACAGGACGATGAAGCCGACGGCGAACAGCATCGGCGTCTCGAAGGTCATCGCCCCGCGCCACATGGTGGCGATCCAGCAGAAAAACAGCACGGCGAGCGGGACAGAGATCGACATGGTGCTGAACATGAAATAGATCAGCGCCGGCACCGGCATTCCGGAGGTGAAGATGTGGTGCGCCCAGACCACCACGGACAGGATGCCGATGGCGATGAAGCTGTAGACCTGCGCCGTGTAGCCGTAGGTCGGCTTGCGCGAAAAGGTCGAGATCACGTGCGGCACCAGGCCCCACACCGGCAGCAGCAGGATATAGACCTCAGGGTGGCCGAAGAACCAGAACAGATGCTGGAAGAGGATGGGGTCGCCGCCGCCGGCCGCGTCGAAGAAATGGGTGCCGAAATGGCGGTCGGTGAGCAGCATGGTCACCGCGCCGGCCAGCACCGGCAGCGTGGCGATGAGCAGGAAGGCGGTGATCAGCCAGCCCCAGGCGAAGAGCGGCAGCTTCATCATGGTCATGCCCGGCGCCCGCATGTTGAAGATGGTGACGATGATGTTGATCGACCCCATGATCGACGAGATGCCGAGGATATGCACGGCGAGGATGGCGAAATCGACGCCCATGCCGCCCTGCACCGAGAGCGGTGCGTAGAACGTCCAGCCAGTGGCGATGGCGCCGTCGCCGATGCCGAACAGAGCCAGCGTGAAGGGCATGGTGAGCAGGATGGCGGCCGGCGGCAGCAGCCAGAAGCCCCAGTTGTTGAGGCGGGGCAGGGCCATGTCCGGGGCGCCGATCATCAGCGGAATCATCCAGTTGGCGAAGCCGGTGGCCGCCGGCATCAGGGCAGCAAAGATCATGACCAGGGCGTGTACGCCGATCAGCTGGTTGAAGAACTCCGGCTTCATCAGCTGCAGGCCGGGCTGGAACAGTTCGGCCCGCACGGCGAGGATCATCAGGCCGCCGACGAAGAACATGATCAGCGCGAAGGTCAGGTACATCGTGCCGATGTCCTTGTGGTTCGTCGTCGTCAGCCAGCGCAGCACGCCGCTTGGGTGCTGCGCGTCGTGTTGGCCAGTCGGATAGGTGATGGCGGTATTCATGGCTTGCCTCCTTCCTGACGCAGGGCCTTGATCTGAGCGGGCTGGATCATGTCGCCGCGCTGGTTGCCGAAGCTGTTCCGCTCGAAGGTGATCACCGCGGCCAGGTCGGCATCGGACAGCGTGTTGCGGAAAGCCTGCATGGGTGTGCCCGCCTTGCCGTTCATGACCCGGTCGACATGCGTGTCGGCGACGATCTTGCCGTCCGCCGAGAGCAGCGGCGTGTTGACCACCTTGCTGCCGGCCAGCGCCGGGAAGGTGGGCGGCAGCCCCTGGCCTTCGGGCTGGTGGCACATGGCGCACTGCTTTTCATAGACGGTCTTGCCGGCCGCCATCAGCTCGTCCTTGCTCCAGGTGCGCTCGGCATTGCTTGCCGCGGCGGCCATCTTGGCCTTCTGGGCGTCCTGCCAGGCGATGAATTCGGCTTCCGGCACAGCATGCACGACCACCGGCATGAAACCGTGGTCCTTGCCGCACAATTCGGCACACTGGCCGCGATAGATGCCGGGTTTCTCGATCTTGACCCAGGTTTCGCGCAGGAAACCGGGGACTGCGTCGCGCTTGACGCCGAATTGCGGCACCCACCAGGTATGGATCACGTCGGTCGAGGTGAGCAGGATGCGCACCTTCTTGCCCACCGGCAGGACGACCGGGTTATCCACTTCGAGCAGGTAATGCTCGCCCTTGGCCTCGCCGTTGTTGATCTGGCTGCGCGGCGTGGCCAGCGTGCTGGTGAACTTGAGGCCGGATTCCGGGTACTCGTACTGCCACTTCCATTGCATGCCGGTGACCTTGAGCACCATGTCGGCCTTGGTCTTGATGTCCTCCATCTCGACGATGGCATTGACCGCTGGGATGCCCATCAGCACGAAGTCGATGAAGAGCAGGATGGCGAAGGGCAGGATGACCCAGAACCACTGCAGCCGATTGGTCGGCGCCGTGTAGGTCGCTGCTTCGTAGCCCGGCCGTTTCCGATGGTAGATCATCGAATAGACCATGATGGCGAAGACCACCACGAACAGGATGGTGATGATCAGCATGAACTCGTTATGCACCGCCAGCGTTTCGCGGGCGATGGGCGTTACGGGTTCGGGGAAGTTGAAATTGAAGGCTGCCGTCGCTTCATGAGCGAACAGGGCAGCAGCGGGGGGCAACAAGGAAGCCCAACAACGCAGGCGGTGAGGCCTCGTTGCGTTAGGGTGACTTGCAGGTACGCGGATAGACATCCTGTTCCCTCCCCTTGTGAGACGCCGGACAGACGATCAGAATCAGGCGCATGGCTTAAGTTCAATAAACTTTTATGCACCGCCGTCAATTTTTCACAGTGCCGTTGATTCCCGTGTTCCTTGCCGCATGCGGGCCATCGGCTCCGCCCGCTTTCAAGGCCACCGATCTGACCGGCGCCAGCTTCGGCCGCGACTTCGCGCTCCACGACACCGCCGGGCGGCGACGCACGCTGGCCGACTTCCGCGGCAAGGTAGTGGTCCTCTTCTTCGGCTACGTCTCTTGTCCCGACGTCTGCCCGACGACGCTGAGCCGGCTGGCCGAAGTGATGAAGCTGCTCGGGCCGCAGGCTGCCCACGTCCAGGTGCTGTTCGTGACGGTCGATCCGGAGCGCGACACGGCGGAGCGCCTGCGCGAATTCGTCCCCTGGTTCCATCCGGATTTCCAGGCCCTGCGTGGCACACCCGAGGAAACCCGGCAACTGCTCGCCGAGTTCCGCGCCACCGCCATCCAGCGCCCGGTCGAGGGCAGCATGGGTTACGTCATCGACCATAGCGCCGCCTGCTATGTCTTCGACCCGGCGGGGCGGCTGCGTCTTTACGTCAAGGATGAGCAGAGCGCGGCAGACATCGCCGACGACTTGCGGCAACTGATCGCAGCTGGCTGAAGACGGCATAACAGCCTAACGGCAAAAAACCGGGAAAGTAGCCCAAAGGGTCTACCGACGATTTCACAAAATCGACATGCTCCAGGAAATACCATCGGCCGGGCCGCCGTAGCACGGCTTTTTTCCAATTCAGCGAGGGAATCGAGATGGGTATTTTCAGCAATATTCTGGCCAAATTGGGCTTTGGCGAGCACGACAAGGCAGCTTGGGCGGAGGCGGCACCTGCGCCTGCCCCCCAGACGGCCGCTCCGACTGCGCCTGCGGCAACCGCCCCGACTACCCCGACCGCGATCAGCGAGGTCGACGTGATGGCTCGCATGGAGTCCCTGGCGGCCGCCAACCCGGAAAAACTCAACTGGAAGGTCTCGATCGTCGATCTGCTCAAGCTGCTCGGTCTCGACAGCAGCCTGGCGTCACGCAAGGAACTGGCCACCGAACTGGGCTGCCCGGCGGACAAAATGGGCGATTCGGCCCAGATGAACATGTGGCTGCACAAGACCGTGCTGCAAAAGATTGCGGCAAACGGCGGCAACATTCCCGCCGATCTGCTGTAAGGCAGGTTCTGCCTTAGGGGAAAATTTTCCGGAGACGGCGGCAGTCAGGTGACCGGGCTGTCGCCAAGCAGCTTTTCGCATTCGGCCAGGATGCTCTGGGCGAATTCCGAATGGTAGTTGGGGTCGAGGGCTTCCATCATTTCGTGCGCCGCAAAGAGGCCGGCCTCGCGCGACAGGCCGCCGGCGATCTGCCGGGCCAGTTGGTCGCTCAAGGCGGAAATATCGCGCCGCTCATTGAGTGGCAGGCTGTTCTTCGAACGCGCCAGCCAGTCGGCGGCCAGCGTTGCACCCTGGGCTTCGGTCAGCCACTGGCCATGTTCGTAGTAGTCGCTCAGGCGCTGGGCGGCGAGGGCGAACAGCAAGGCCACGCGCAGGCCGCGCGGCGTCGGCGGGGTGTCGTCGCGCACCCGCATGGTCAGCCGTAGCTGGCGCCGAGCGCCTTGGCGATGAAGTTGCGGCCGACGCGCGGCTTGGGAACGCGGTCGTCGAACCAGCTACGCACGTCCTGGTCGAGGCAGATACCGTGCATGTAGTTGTACAGCGCCTTGTTCAGCGCCTTGCCGAGGCGGTCGTGGTCGACGCCGGTGGGGTCGATGAAATGCACGTCGTTCTTGGCGAACTTGCCGGGCGGCAGCGGTTGCAGCTTGATGCCGTATTCCTCCGGCTGCTGGCCGACCGGCGAATGCACGGTGCACGCGAAGCGGTGGAAGAAGCCGGACTGGATGCAGTTTTCGGCGAACAGCTGGCGGACGTACTCCAGCGCATCGACCGTGTCCTGCACGGTCTGCGTCGGGAAGCCGTACATCAGGTAGGCATGGACGAGGATGCCGGCGTCGGTGAAGGCGCGGGTGACGCGGGCGACCTGGTCGACCGAAACGCCTTTTTTCATCAGCTGAAGCAGGCGGTCGGAAGCGACTTCCAGGCCGCCGGAGACGGCGATGCAGCCGCTGTCGGCCAGTTGCAGGCAGAGTTCCGGCGTGAAGGATTTTTCGAAGCGGATATTGCCCCACCACGAAATGGCCAGGTTGCGCCGCTGCAGTTCCTCGGCCATGGCACGCAGGCCCTTGGGCGGCGCCGCCTCGTCGACGAAGTGGAAGCCGGTGTGGCCGGTTTCCTCGACGATGCGTTCGATGCGGTCGACCAGCGTGCGGGCGCTGGCCGCGTCGTAGCGGCCGATGTAGTCGAGGCTGATGTCGCAGAAGCTGCATTTCTTCCAGTAGCAGCCGTGGGCGACGGTCAGTTTGTTCCAGTGGCCGTCCGACCATAGCCGGTGCATGGGGTTGAGCATGTCGAGCAGCGACAGGTAGCGGTCGAGCGGCAGGCCGTCCCAAGTCGGGGTGCCGACTTCCTCGAAGGGCACGTCGAGTTCGCCGCAGTTGAAATAGCGGACGTTGCCATCGACCCGGGCGAAGGTGCGAACCAGGTTGAGGCGCGGGCGTTTGCCGGCGAGGTGCTCGAACAGCGCGAGCAGCGGCTTTTCGCCGTCGTCGAGCGTGACGTAGTCGAAATGGTCGAAGACTCGCGGTTCGGCCAGCTCGCGCAGCTCGGTATTGACGTAGCCGCCGCCGAGCACGGTGACGATGGCCGGGTTGCGCGCCTTGATCGTCCGGGCAATGCGGAAGGCGGCATAGACCGTGCCGGGAAAGGGTACGGAGAGCAGCACGATGTCCGGCTGGCTGTGTTCGATGGCCTGCAGCGTCAGCTTGTCCAGCGTGGTGTCGACCAGGGTGGGCGGAGCAGCCAGTGCGGTGGCCAGCGGGTTGAAGCTGGCCTGGCTCTGGGCCAGCGATTCGCCGTAGCGGACGAATTCGAAGCGGGTGTCGACCGCTTCGCGCAGCACATCGGCCAGGTCGTTGAGGAAGAGCGTGGCCAGGTGTCGTGCCCGGTCCTGCACGCCGAGGGCGCCGAAGGCCCAGGCCAGCGAGTCGCCGCCTTCGTCGTCGGCGTAGTTGTCGAGCGCGGCGAAGCGCGGCCCCTCGGGCAGGAAGGCGCGTGAGCAGACGCGGTGGGCAATCGACCCGTCACGTCCCTGAAGCAGCGCGATGGCCGGGCCGACGGCGGCCAGGTAGCGGTCGAACTGGTTGAGAAAGTTCTTCAGCGTCGCCGGGCGCTTCTTGGGCGGAATGGCCTCGGCCGCTTCCTTCATCTTCGGCAGCCCGTCCTTCGACAGCAAATCG
>DATGXM010000160.1:0-6592 GCA_035298985.1 Azonexus sp.
TCGTTGATCCGGCCGACCAGCACGCGCAGTTCTTCAATCGTGTAGTTGATCGAGTCGGCGATGGCGCCGGTAATGTTCTCGCTCACGGTCGCGGTGACGGTCAGGTCGCCGTCGGCCAGGTCGCCGAGTTCGTTCATCAGCCGCAGAATGGCGTCCTGGTTGTCGCGGTTGGTCTGGTCCGACGCCTGGCGCTGCTGTTCGGCCGCTGCCGCCCGGCGCTCGGTATCGTCGAGGTAGATCTTGGCGAGCAGGGCCAGGGTGGCGATAGCTGCCACGGTGAGCAGGACCAGGAAAACGATGTACAGGCCGCGTCCTGAAGCGCCTTCTTGATAGCCTTGGGCCAGGCTGTCGGTAGCCTTCAGCAGGTCTTCACTGCCCCGGAAAATGCGCGAACCGGCCTGCTTGGAGAGGACCAGCGGCTGCATGTTGCCGAGAATGCTGGAAATGGCGCCCTGGTATTCCTTGAAGGCGGCGTCCAGCTCGTCCAGCTTGCCGCGCATGTCGGCATCGCCACCGCCCTTGCTGAGGCCGGCCAGGATATCGCGGAAGGCATTGGTGTCCTTGCCGAGCAGGAAGGCGACTTCCGGGTTGATTTCGTCGCCGACGAGCAGGGCCGAAGCGTTCTTGGCGATACGCTGCGTCAACATCACCAGCTGGTTGGCGTTGGCGATATCGCGGGAACTGGCGCCCGACTGCAGCTTCAGGGTGGCGATCTGCTCGGTCAGTTCGAGCATGGCGGCGTTGTTGTTGTCGATGGTGGCGACGTTCTTGCCCAGCGCGATCAGGTTCTTTTCCTGGCCGATCACCGTTTCGGCGTTCTTGTCGGTCGGTTCCCACAGCTTGGTCAGTTCCTCGAGCTGCGGGCGCACGGCATCCGGCGAGGCCGGCACGCTGACGCCGCCGACTTCACCGCCGCTGGTCAGGGTGTCGAGCAGCTTGCCGAAGGTTTCGCGGGAATCCTTCAATTGCGCGAAGGCCACCGCATTACCCTGCAGGGCCAGCGACGACGCCTTGGCCAGTCGCTGCGAGAGCATGCGCATTTCGCCGGAAGCCGCCACGTAGGCTGTGTTGTGGGCCGATTCGCGGTTGTCGCGGAAGACGAGGATAGCGATCAGCAACAGCAGCAGCACGAAAATACCGCCCAGCGTCTTCATCTGCTGCACGACGGGCTGGCCGGCGAGGAAGGCCGGCAGCGGCATTTTCGCCGGCATCATGTCGGCAGAAACGGTCATCGGTGCACCGGCATTGCCGGCATTGCCCAATTTCGGAAACTTGAAGCCAAAAGCCATGGAACTCCTCCACTAGGGGGGTGGGGCTAAGACCCTCTGTCAAACCCCGATATTCATGAAATCCTGATCGGCGAGCAATTCGCGTACCGACAACTTGCGCCAGATTTTTCCGTGCGTATCGGCGAAACGCTGTTGCCCCCAGGCCGGCATCGCGGTGTCGGCCGCCTCGGGCGTAAAGTCTTCCGGGTTTTTCAGGCCCAGCATGCGCGACACCAGCAGCGCCGCGTTGGTGCCATAGCGCGCCCCGACCAGCAACAGGCGGGCATTGGCATTCTGGACGATGGGCGGCCCCCCGCGGAATACCGAGAAATCGCTGACCGCGTGCAGATTGCCGCGAATATTGGAAATTCCGACAAACCACGGGCGGGTCAATGGAACCGGCGTCAGTTGCGACGCCTGGACGATCTCGCCGCCATCGGACAGATCGACCAGCCAGGCTTCGCCGCCGGCCTCGATCCCCAGCCAGGACGCGGCGCCCTTGCCTTTGGCCGCCTGACTCAAGCGAGTTGCCAGGTATTCCTGGAAATCGCGAAGACTGGTCTTCCTAGCCATCGGGCTATGGCAGGGCCGCGATGCGTTGCAACAGCTCTTCCGGATTCAGCGGCTTGACGAGGTAGTCGATCGCGCCCTGGCGCAGCCCCCAGATCTTGTCGGTTTCCTGGCCCTTGGAGGTGCAGACGATGATGGGAATACCCTTGGTGTCGTCGTCGCGGGTCAGGGTACGCGTCGCCTGATAGCCGTTCAGACCGGGCATCACGACGTCCATCAGGATCAGGTCGGGCTTGTTGGCCTTGGCCTTGGCGATTCCCTCCTCGCCGTTTTCTGCGGTAGTAACCTGATAACCGGCCTTGGTCAGCAGATCGACCGTAAAAAAGCGCTCGGTAGGCGAATCATCGACAACGAGGATATTCTTGACGGGCATTTCTTCTTCCTGAGCTACGTATCTACGAATTATCGGTAGTCTCTGCCGGCAGCGCGAAGGTGGCCACCGTCTGCAGCAGACTGTCTTTGGTGAAGGGTTTGGTCAGGTACTGGTCGGAACCGACCATGCGGCCACGCGCCCTGTCGAACAGACCGTCCTTGGATGACAGCATGATCACCGGGGTGGCCTTGAAGCGGGCGTTTTTCTTGATCAGGGAACAGGTCTGGTAGCCGTCGAGCCGCGGCATCATGATGTCGCAGAAGATCACGCTGGGTTGGTGGTCGGCGATCTTGGCCAGGGCATCGAAGCCATCCTCGGCCAGCACGACCTGGCAGCCGGCCTGGACGAGAAAAATCTCGGCGCTGCGCCGTATCGTGTTGCTGTCGTCAATCACCATGACCTTGACGCCACGCAGTCTCGACAAATCAGTCAATTTACCAGTCCCCTCGGCCTCTCGATGAGGCACTGTAAGTATCGTTGCATCATACTACGGAAGTATTGACGCTAATCAACCACGACAACACTGTCACAGCAATCCGCGGACGGCTTCGGCAAGCACCGGATTCGGATAAAATCGGGGCCATCTTACCCAATTCCCTTCGCGCCCGCCAAGGCGCGAACCGCGATGACTTCCACACCCGTTCATCCCCCCTGCCCCCCGCTGGTACTCGTCTTCGCCGCCAGCGATCCGTCGTCGGGCGCCGGCATCCAGGCCGACCTGCTGACCCTGGCCAGCCTCGGCTGCCACCCGTTGACCGCGCTGACCGCGGTGACCGTGCAGGACACCGTCGGCGTGCAGAGCGTGCAGCCGCTGGCCGCCGAACTGGTCGAGCAGCAGGCGCGCACCCTCCTCGAGGACATGCCGGTCGCCGCCTTCAAGATCGGCGTCCTGGGCAGTGTCGAAAACGTGCTGGCGGTGGCCGAGATCGTTTCCGACTATCCGGAAATTCCGCTCATCCTCGACCCGGTGCTCGCTTCCGGCCGCGGCGACGAACTGTCCGGCGAGGAGATCATTTCCGCCATCCGCGAAATGCTGCTGCCGCAAACCACGCTGATCACGCCGAACACCCCGGAAGCCCGGCGGCTGACGGAGAGTGACGAGGACGAGAGCGAACCGTCGGCCGACGTCTGTGCCCGGCGCCTGATCGAGATGGGCGCCCAATATGTGCTGATCACCGGCACCCACGAAAATACGCCGCAGGTGGTCAACACCCTTTATGGCGCGGACGGCGTGATCCGCCACGACCACTGGGAGCGGCTGGCCGGCAGTTACCATGGCTCCGGCTGCACGCTGGCCTCGGCCATCACCGGTTGCATCGCCGGCGGCGCCAGCGTCGAGGACGCCGTGCGCGACGCTCAGGATTACACCTGGCAAACCCTGAAGAACGGCTTCCGGGCCGGCATGGGCCAGTTCATCCCGGATCGCTTTTTCTGGGCCCGGGGCGACGACGAAGACAAGGCGGAACACCAGGACGATGAGCAAAAATAGATTGCGCGGCCTGTACGCCGTCATGCCGGACTGCGCCGACCGCGAGCGCCTGCTCGCCGCTGTCGGGGCCGCACTGGCCGGCGGCTGCCGCATCGTGCAATACCGCGACAAGATCAGCACCAAACCGGAGCAGGTCACCCGCGCCAAGGCGCTGCGCGAACTGACGCGGCGTCACGCCGCCACACTGCTGATCAACGATGACCTGGCGCTGGCCGCCCTGGTCGATGCCGACGGCGTCCATCTCGGCCAGGACGACGGCAACCTGATCGCGGCCCGTTCCATCCTCGGTCCCGACAAGATACTCGGCGCGTCCTGCTATGCCGATTTCGCGCTGGCCGAGGCGGCCCGTGCCGCCGGCGCCGACTATGTCGCCTTCGGCGCCGTCCATCCGTCACCGACCAAACCAAATGCCCCGCGTGCCGGCGCCGACCTGTTTTCCTTGGCCCGCACTGACCTAGGCGCGGCCAGTTGCGCCATCGGCGGCATCACGCTCGCCAACGCGCCGCCGCTGATCGCCGCCGGCGCCGACCTGCTCGCCGTCATTTCCGATCTTTTCAACGCGCCGGACATCGCTGCCCGCGCCGCCCAATACCAACGTCTTTTCGAGGAGCACGCCGCATGACTTCCCGCAACCAGCAACTGTTCGAACGCGCCCAGAAGCACATCCCGGGCGGCGTCAATTCGCCGGTCCGCGCCTTCCGCTCGGTGGGCGGCACGCCGCTGTTCTTCCAGAAGGGCGTCGGCGCCAAGGTGCAGGATGCCGACGGCCGGTGGTACACCGACTACGTCGGCTCGTGGGGCCCGATGATCCTCGGCCACGCCCATCCGGACGTCATCGCCGCCGTGCAGGCCGCCGTGGTCGACGGGCTGTCCTTCGGCGCGCCGACCGAGAAGGAAGTCGAGATCGCCGACCTGCTGTGCGACTTGGTGCCGTCGATGGACATGGTGCGCCTGGTCTCCTCAGGCACCGAGGCGACGATGAGCGCCATCCGCCTGGCGCGCGGCTATACCGGCCGCGACATCCTGGTCAAGTTCGAGGGCTGCTACCACGGCCACGCCGATCACCTGCTGGTCAAGGCCGGCTCCGGCCTGCTCACCTTCGGCAACCCGTCCTCCGGCGGCGTGCCGGCGGGCACCGTGGAAACCACCATGGTCCTCGCCTACAACGACCCGCAGGGCCTGGCCGAAGCCTTCAAGGCGCACGGCGACAAGATCGCCGCCGTCATCGTCGAGCCGGTCGTCGGCAACATGAACCTGATCGCGCCGACGCCGGAATTCCTCAAGGCCATGCGCGACCTGACCGCGCAGTACGGCGCCGTGCTCATTTTCGACGAAGTGATGACCGGCTTCCGCGTCGGTCTGAAGAGCGCGCAGGGCCTGTTCGGCATCACGCCTGACCTGTCCACCTTCGGCAAGGTGGTCGGCGGCGGCATGCCGATGGGTGCCTTCGGGGGCCGCCGCGAAATCATGGAAAAGATCGCCCCGCTCGGCCCGGTCTATCAGGCCGGCACGCTGTCCGGCAACCCGATCGCCACGGCGGCCGGCCTCGCCACGCTGAAGCTGATCCAGGCCGCGGGCTTCTACGAAAGCCTGACGGCGAAGACCAAGGCGCTGTGCGATGGCCTGGTCGCCGCCGCGCAGAAGCATGGCATCGCCTTCGCCGCCCAGAACATCGGTGGCATGTTCGGCCTCTATTTCGCCGAAGCCTGTCCGGCCAGCTACGATGCCGTGCTGGCCTGCGACAAGGAAGCCTTCAACCGCTTCTTCCATGCCATGATCACCGCCGGCCACTATTTCGCGCCGTCGGCCTTCGAAGCCGGTTTCGTATCGGCCGCCCACAGCGATGCCGATATCGCCGGCACCATCGCCGCCGCCGACGCCTGGTTCGCCAGCCAGAAGTGAGTTCGGGACTCGCCTGGTTCGTGCTGTTCATCGCCGGCCTGTGCGAGGTCGGCTGGGCCGTCGGCATGAAATACACCGACGGCTTCAGCCGCCTGTGGCCGAGCGTGTGGACGGTCGTCGGCATGGCGGCCAGCGTGATTCTGCTCGGCTGCTCCCTGAAGACCCTGCCACTAGGCACCGCCTACGCGGTGTGGACCGGCATCGGCGCGGTGGGTACGGCGATCCTCGGCATCTACCTGTTCGACGAGTCGCGCGAGGTGCTGCGCTTCGTGTGCATCGGCCTGATCGTCGCCGGCATCGTCGGCCTGAAAATGGTCACCCCGGACGCTGCCTGACGCTGCCCGCCGGCAAAGCGCAGTAATATCCCCTCAAACAAGGGAGGGGAAAATGCGGGAAACCTTCAAGAAACTGTACCAGGCGGGGGATTTCTGGGGCGGGCTGGCCGCCATGCTGGTCGCCCTACCTGCCGCCATCGCCTTCGGCGTCACCATCTATTCGGCCATCGCCCCCGGCCACGCCGCCCTCGGCGCCCTGGCCGGCATCATCGGCGCCGCGGCCATCGGCCTGATCGCCTCGACCTTCGGCGGCACCGACCGTCTGATCAGTGCCCCCTGCGCCCCGGCCGCCGCCCTGCTCTCAGCCTTCGCCATCGAACTGCTGCACCAGGGGGTACCGGACGGCAACATCATCCTGCTCCTGCTCCTGCTCGGCGTACTGGCCGGCCTGTTCCAGATCCTGTTCGGCTTCGTCGGCATCGGCCGGCTGATCAAATACATCCCCTACCCGGTGGTCAGCGGCTACCTGACCGGCGTCGGCCTGATCATCATCGGCAGCCAGGTGCTGAAACTGCTCGGCACGCCGACCGAAACCCGCCTCTACGAAGCGGTCGCCTCGCCCGAACTATGGGACTGGCGCGCCGTCGCCGTCGGCGCCACGACCATGCTGGTCATGTGGTTCGCGCCGCGGCTGACCAGCCGGCTGCCGGCCACC
>DATGXM010000161.1:0-2131 GCA_035298985.1 Azonexus sp.
CGGCCTTCACGCGGTCGACCGCATAGCCGGCCTGACGCATGGAGCGGGTCAGCCCGTCGGCCAGTACTTCGTCGTCTTCTGCGATCAGGATGCGCATGTAAGTTCTATGTAAGTAATTGCGGCTAGGGTTCGCCCTAGGGCGGAGGATGATCGAAATTAGTCAACCGTCTCACGGCGGCTATTCTATGTGGGGCAGGGAATTTGTCCAAGCTGAGTATGGATTTCCTGCTTCGTTCATCGATGAACGCCTGTTTCGTCGCCCGGACATGCCGGGTTCCGTTACTTATAACAGGGAGGAAATATGCAACTTACTGAGAAGCACCAGCAGTATTGGCAGAAAAATCTCCGACTGACCGGGATATTGCTGGCGATCTGGTTCGTCGCCACCTTCGTCATCGGCTGGTTCGCGAGAGACCTGCAGTCCATCACCATCCTCGGCTTCCCGTTCCCGTTCTATATGGGCGCGCAGGGATCCTTGGCAATCTACGTATTGATCATCTGGTATTACGCACATGCCATGAACAAGCTCGATCAAGAGTATGGCGTAAATGAGGGAGAAGACTGATGGCTACGCAATCGACCAAATCATTCGCATCGCAGCTCACGCGCTACTACTCCTTCTATACCGGAGGCTTCGTCGCGTTCGTCATCCTGGTCGCGATCCTCGAGCAGATGGGCGTGCCGAACAAGATTCTCGGCTACATGTTCCTCGGCGCGACGGTGCTGCTGTATGCGGGCATCGGCATCATGTCCAAGACCGCCGATGTGTCGGAATACTACGTGGCGGGCCGCCGCGTGCCGGCGCTGTTCAACGGCATGGCGACCGGCGCGGACTGGATGTCCGCGGCGAGCTTCATCGGTATGGCCGGCACGCTGTACCTGTCCGGCTATGACGGCCTCGCCTTCGTGCTCGGCTGGACCGGCGGTTACTGCCTGGTGGCGCTGCTGCTCGCACCCTACCTGCGCAAGTTCGGCCAGTTCACCATTCCGGACTTCCTGGGCGCGCGTTACGGCGGCAACATCCCGCGTTCCATCGGCGTGTTCGCCGCGATCCTGTGCTCCTTCACCTATGTGATCGCGCAGATATACGGCGTCGGCCTGATCACCAGCCGCTTCACCGGGCTGGAGTTCTCCATCGGCGTGTTCGTCGGTCTCGGCGGCATCCTGGTGTGCTCCTTCCTCGGCGGCATGAAGGCGGTGACCTGGACCCAGGTCGCGCAATACATCATCCTGATCGTGGCCTACATGATTCCGGTGGTGTGGCTGTCGGTTAAGCACACCGGCAACCCGGTTCCGCAAGTCGCCTACGGTTACGTGCTGGAGAAGGTCACCGCGCGCGAACAGGTGCTGAACGATCCGACCACGCCAGACGGCGCGAAGGAAGCCGAAGTCCGCGCGATCTTCAAGCAGAAGCAGGAAGCTGCCGAAGCCAAGCTGAAGGCGCTGGAAACCGGTGGCGTCGCCTACCTGGCCGAAGAGAAGGCCAAGCTGGTGGCGGCGGCGGCAGAGCTGAAGGCAAGGCCGGAAGCCGATCCCAAGGCCATCGAGGCAGCCGACAAGGCGGTGGCCGACTTCCCGGCCAACGAGGCGGATGCCAAGAAAGCTTGGAAGAAGGCTGCGGATGGCGCCAAGGCCAAGGCCGGCCCGATCGCGGCTCACGCCGAGCCGTTCGCCGGCAAGGACGAGGCCGCTCGCGACAAGAAGCGCAAGAACTTCCTCGCGCTGGTGTTGTGTCTGATGGTGGGTACGGCCGCGTTGCCGCACATCCTGATGCGCTACTACACCACTCCGTCGGTGAAGGAAGCACGCAAGTCGGTGTTCTGGTCGCTGTTCTTCATCTTCCTGCTCTACTTCACCGCGCCTGCACTGGCGGTGCTGGCCAAGTTCGACGTCTACACCCTGCTGGTCGGATCGAGCTTCTCCGAACTGCCAAGTTGGGTCTCGGCCTGGGCATCTGTCGATAAGACACTGATGAGCGTGACCGACATCAACAAGGACGGCATCGTGCAGCTCGCCGAGATCACCATCGGCGGCGACCTGATCGTGCTGGCGACTCCGGAAATCGCGGGGCTGCCTTACGTGATCACCGGCTTGGTGGCTGCGGGCGGTCTGGCTGCGGCGCTGTCCACCG
>DATGXM010000162.1:0-16810 GCA_035298985.1 Azonexus sp.
ACCATGCCCTGCTGCGCGCCGGCCTGCGGGCCTTGCTGGGCCGGGAGCCGGATATCGAGGTGGTCGGCGAAGCGGACAACGGCCGGGAGGTCGTCGGGATTGCCGGCTCGCTGAATCCCGATCTGGTGCTGATGGACATCACCATGCCCGGCACCAACGGCATCGAGGCCATCGCCAACCTGAAACGGCGTTACCCGGCCGTCCGCGTGCTGGTGCTGACCATCCACAACACGCACGAATACATCCAGGAAAGCCTGAGTGCCGGGGCCAACGGCTACATCCTCAAGGGCGCCAGCCAGGACGAGTTGTGTCTGGCCGTGCGCACCGTGTTGCAGGGCAAGGTCTATCTGAGCCCCGACATCTCGGAATGCATCGTCAGCGGTTACCTGGGCGGCAGCAAGAATGCCGTACCGGCAACGGCGTGGAACAAACTGACGCAGCGCGAGCGGGAGGTCCTCAAGCTGATCGCCGAGGGCAATTCGAGCAAACTGATTGCCGAGTACCTGTATCTCAGTGTCAAGACCGTCGACAAGCACCGTTCGAACCTGATGAACAAGCTCGATATCCACAACGCCTCCCGCCTGACCGGCTTCGCCATCAAGCAGGGGCTTCTTGCAGGCTTCGGCAGAGAATGAAACATTCCCGATCCGGCGCGGCCCAGGCCGTTCCCAAAAGCCCGCGCGACAACCAGTTGCTGGCTGTTCTGCCGGCTGCCGATTTCGAGCGCCTGCTGCCCAGCCTCGAACTGGTCTGGCTGCCCCTCGGCAAGGTCCTCCACGAAGCCGGCGATCGCCTGCACCATGTCTATTTCCCGACCTCGGCCATCGTCTCGCTGCTCTACGTCATCGAAAGCGGCGGCTCGGCCGAGGTGGGGGTGATCGGCAACGACGGCATGGTCGGCATCGCGCTCCTGATGGGCGGCGAGTCCATGCCCAACCGTGCCGTGGTGCTCAGTGCGGGTTATGCCTACCGACTCAACCGGCCGGTGTTCATCGACGAGTTCCAGCGCAGCGGCGGGCGGCGCAGCGGCGCCTTCAACCAGGTGCTGTTGCGCTATACCCAGGCCCTCGTCACGCAGATGGCGCAGACGGCGGTCTGCAACCGCCATCATTCGGTCAGCCAGCAGTTGTGCCGCTGGCTGCTGCTCAATATCGACCGCTCTCCGGCCAACGAACTGGTGATGACCCAGGAACTGATCGCCAACATGCTCGGCGTGCGTCGCGAAGGGATCACCGAGGCGGCCCGCAAGTTGCAGATGGCCGGCATCATCCGCTACAACCGGGGTCACATCGTCGTCCTCGACCGTCCCTCGCTGGAACGGCGCGCCTGCGAGTGCTACGGCGTGGTGCGCCGGGAGTACGAACGCCTGCTGCCGCAGACCGTACTCGAGGCCGCCTGAGAAGCGCTGACAAGATACCCCCGGCTGCTGCCGCCTTGCCGTACGACGCGTACTGTCTTCGGCGGCCCGCCAGGCCTGGGATATTGGGTCAGCCCTGCCGACTGGCCCCCCCGGCCGGCGCCAGCTTCACGGAACCACGACGCAGTTCTTGCCCTGGTGCTTGGCCTGGTAGCAGCCGGCATCGCCGCGCCGGATGAAGGCGGTCAGCTTTTCGTAGGGACGGTAGTGGGTGACGCCGATGCTCACCGTACTGTGCGTCGTCAGCTCGGCGCGCGGCTTCAGGCGGACGGCGGCGAAGGTGGTACGCAGGCGCTCGGCGACCAGCCTGGCGCTTTCGACATCGGTATCGGGCATGATCACCGCGAATTCCTCGCCGCCGATACGGAAGCCGTTGTCGCCCAGGCGCAGGCAGTTGCGGATGACGTCGGCCAGTTGCTTGAGCACGTCGTCGCCTTCGAGATGGCCGTAGGTATCGTTGTATTTCTTGAAATTATCGACATCGAGCATCATCAGCGACAGCGGGTGCTTGTAGCGGATGGCGCGGCCGATCTCGCTCTTCAGCTGCTTGTAGAAATGGCGGGAATTGAACAGGCCGGTCAGGTTGTCGGTGATGCTCAGGTGGCGGTAGTGGGCTTCACTTTTCTTGAGTACCGCCTCGCTCTGGTGGCGGATCGTGAAGTCCTGCAGCGTCTCGATCACGCCGATCACCCGGCCGACCGCATCGCGCAGGGGGGCTGCGGTGAAGTAGATCCAGGCGCCGTTGGGGCCGAGCCGCGGAAAGAAGTCCTCGGCCTCGTAGGCGCCGTCGATCAGCGTGGACCTGTGGAATTTCCCTTCGTAGTAGCGCCGCAACTCGTGCTCGCGCGCTCCGTCGAGAATCAGGTCGGCCATCACCGGGCGCGCCTCGGTGTAGAAGGGCCGCCACGGGTCGCAGGTGCCGACCATCAACCTGGCCGGCATGCCGGTGAGCGTCTCGCAGGCCTTGTTCCAGTGGGTGATGACGTGGCGCTGGTCGAGCACGAAGGCCGGGATCGAACTGCCTTCGACGATCTGCTGCATGCGGAGGAATTCGTCGGGGGTCGGAATCGGCCGGCCGGCCAGGGCCGGGGCGTGGCCGATTTCGTCGAGCAGGGCCTGCACTTCCTGGCTGTCCGGACTGAAACGCAAGGAATGGGGAACTTCGCCGGGGGATCTGGCCTGCCCGGGGTCGAGCAGGCCGGTCGATACCTCGGGGCAGAAATAGAGCTGGTTCTGGCAAACGCTGTGGATGGCATTCTGCAACTCTTCCATCGCCTCGCTCTTGGTGACGTAGCCGCTGGCACCGGCATTGAGCATTTCCAGCACATAGCGGCGATCCGGATAGGCGGTCAGCCCGATGACCTTGACCTCCGGCTGCCTGGTGAGCAGGCGCCGGGTGGCCTCGATACCGTCGAGCCCGGGCATCATCACATCCATGCAGACGACGTCGGGGTGGTGCTGGCTGGCGCTTTCGAGCAGTTCGTTGCCGTCGCCCACGGCATCGACCACGGTCAGTTCCGGATCGAGGGCGAGGGTGTGGCGCAGGGATTCCCGGAACAGGCGGTGATCGTCCGCGATCAGGACGCGCAAAGGCATCGGCGTCAGTCCACGCCGCCGGGAGCGTTTCCGGAGGCGATCTTCGATGATTCAGTGCACGGCATGTTTGTCTCCCCCGCCATATCTCCGTTGGCGCGCAACCAGCACCCCACGGGGGCCTCCGATTGCTGGATATTATGGGGAGTGCGCGGGCGGCAGTCTGCCGGCTGCCCGGCAAGGAAGGGCCGGAAAACGGGAAGCGGCATGCCGGTTTTGTCCGACAGGCGGGGGCCAGCCGAGGTCTAGCTGGAAGTCAGGCCGGCGCGGATGGCGTATTTGGTGAGGTCGGCCACGTTGTGCAGATTGAGCTTGCGCATGATGTTGCGGCGATGGACCTCGACCGTCGACGGAGCCATCTGCAGATGCCCGGCGATCTGCGCCGAGGTGTGTCCCTCGGCGACCAGTTGCAGCACCTGGCGCTCGCGGGGACCGAGCCGGTCGGCCTGGCCCGCGCTGTCGCCCAGGTCGGGCTGGGTACGGCTGATCGCCGTGCTGGCGTCGGGGCACAGGAACTTCTGGTCTTGCCTGACGGCGGTAATGGCTTGCAGCAGCTGGTCGCCGGCGGCCGCCTTGGTCACATAGCCGGCGGCGCCGGCATTGAGCATTTCAAAGATATAGCGCTGATCGGAAAACGCCGACAGGCCGATGATCTTGATGTCGGGGCAGGCGGTACGGAGGCGGCGCGTGGTTTCGATGCCGTTCATGCCCGGCATGCTGATGTCCATGCAGATGACGTCAGGTGACAGGTTCTGGGCGAGGGGCAGGACCTGCAGGCCGTCGCCGGTTTCGGCCACCACGCGGATCGATGGTTCCTTTTCCAGCATGACGCGCAAGGCTTCGCGAAACAGTTGGTGATCGTCGGCAAGGAGAACGCGTACTTTCATGGCGGCCAATCGAGCGCTCCATCGAGAGCGGAACGGAGCACCCCGTAGAGGTGCAGCGGATGGATGAAATGTCGATTCTCGATCATGGCGGCGAACGCGCAGGGTAGGGAAGGGTATTTTTCCCCAGAAGGCGCAAAAAACAAAATGCAGCTTTGTAAATCCATGTAAATGGGTGCTTCGTGCATGCATCAGTTCCAGTGGTCGACAATACCAGACAAGCCGTACTGAACAACCGGCTAGATTTCGACCCGGATGAGGGTGCCCTGCGCCGGCGCCGACTCGACGGTAAAGCGACCGCCGGCGAATTCGGTCATTTCCCGCATGTTGAGCATGCCCAGGCCGACGCTGTGGCCGTTGCGCCCCAGCGCGTCGGGGTCGAAGCCGTTGCCGTTGTCGCGGATGGTGAGGACGGCACGTCCCTTCTCGTTTTTCAGTGTCACCTCGACGCTGGTCGCTTCCGCGTGTTTGGCGATATTGGTCAGGGCCTCCTGGGCGATGCGGAAGAGCAGGGTCTCATGCTCGGGGGTCGGCCGTGCCAGCAGGTTGCTGGTGAAGCGTGCCGCTGTCCCGGTACGTTTGGAAAACTGGTGCAGATAGCTTTCCAGGGTCGGTTGCAATCCGGCGTAATCGAGCAGCGGCGGCCGCAGGTCGGCGCTGATTTCACGGATGCTGGCCGTGGTGTCGTCCACCAGCGCCCGGATGTCTTCCAGGCGTTCGACCAGTTCCGGCGACAGGTCGGAGGAACCGGGCATGGCGAGCACGCTGAGGTTGAGGCCGATGGCCGCCAGGTTCGGACTGGTGCGGTCGTGCAGCAAGGCCGACAGCCGCCGGCGTTCCTCCTCCTGCATATTGACCAGGCGCCGCGACAGCTGGGCCAGGCGGCGCAGGTAGGTTTCGCGTTCGGACTCCGTCTTCTCGCGCTCGATCATGTTGTAGGCGGTCGACCGGCTCATCAGGAACTGGCCGCTCTCGCTGCGGATCGCCGTGGCGTTGAGGAGAACGGGAAGCAGGCTGCCGTCCTTGCAGATCAGTTTCTGCTCGATGTCGCGCATCTCGCCGCCCGCCACCAGGTGGTCGAAGGTCTTGCGGAAGCTGTCCACCGACTCGGGCGGCAACAGGTCGAAGATTTTCATCCGGCCGATGACGTCCTCGCGCGAATAGCCCAGCCAGTGCAGCCCGGTCTGGTTGATGCGCTGGAAGGTGCCGCTCCTGTCCAGGGAGTGGTAGCCGACCGGGGCGTTCTGGTACAGATCCTCGTATTCGCGCGCCGACTGGGCCAGGCGGCTGGCCATCTTGCCGAGCCGGGCTTCGATGAGCTTGTGTTCGGTGATGTCCTGCAGCGTCCCGTGCAGGCTGACGGTGCGGCCCGCTTCGTTGCGGAGGGGGACGATGGTCATGGCGTGGTAGGCCTCGCGCCCGCCCGGCAGGCGCAGTTCCAGCTCGAGCTGGACGCGTTCGCCGGTGATCACCGCCTGGCGGACGGCTTGCCGTGTCACGCGCGCCGAGTCGACCGTGAAATAGCGGTTGTAAACTTCCTCGGGCGTGGCCGGCCCGTAGGCCGGATTGCGCTCGAACAGGCGGTAGATCTGGGGCGACCAGGTCGGGCGGCGGGTTTCGAGATCGATTTCCCAGTGGCCCAGCTTGGCGGTTTCCTCCGCCTTGAGCAGTTGCTCCTCGCGCAGGCGTAGGGCCTTCTGGGCATTCTCCTTGGCTTCCTGCTCGGCAAAGTGATGCATGGCGAAGGACATCGCGTTGGCGATCTCGCCGAGCAGGCATTGGGCGTCCTGGCCGAAGGTGTTGGGGCGCTTGCTGTACACGCTCAGCACGCCGAATGGCTGCCCGTTGCAATTGACCGGCAGGGCTACCGCACAGGCGATGCCGAGGCGTGCGGCATGCGATTGCCAGGCGGGATTGCCGGTCAGGTCCTCGCAGATCACGGCCCGCTGTTCGAGGAAGGCGATGGCCGACGGGCATAGCTGGCCGTCCGGGCCGGGGTTGATCGGGATGGTGAATTGATCGAGCACTTCGGCGCCTTCACCCCAGCGATGGGTGATGCGAATCAGGCCGCTGTCGCGGTCGGCGAGGCCGAGCCAGGCCAGCTTGAAGCCGCCGTTTTCGACGCAGGCCTGGCAGCAGCCGGAGAACACCTGGTCGAGGCTGGTGCTGTGGGCGATGGCATGGTTCACGTTGGCCAGGGTGATGGAAAGCAGGGAGAGCTGCGCGATATGGGCCTGCTGGGCCCGGCGCTCGGTGATATCGCGCACGATGCGGTGGATCTGCAATTCGCCGTCGATGTCGATGACCACTTCGCTGATTTCGACGGGAAACACGCTGCCGTCCTTGCGCTGGTGGTGATCTTCGTAGAGCAGCGGCCCGCCTTCCTCGCCGACGGCCGATGGTGGGCTGAGCATGGCGCGTGCCGCCGGGGAACGCAGCCGGTCGTCGGTCATGGCCAGCATTTCTTCCGGGCGGTAGCCGTAGATGGCCTGGCAGCGCTTGTTCACGTCGATGATGCGGCGCTCGGCATCGCTGATGATGATGCAGTCGTTGGCATGCTTGACCAGGATTTCATAGCGCTTGGCCAGCGCCAGCCTGCCTACCTCGTAGCGATGGTTGTTGAGCCGCTTGAGGTGGTGCGCGGCAACGACCCAGACGCCGATCAGGAGCAGCGCGTACGGGATGATGGTGGAGGCGCTATTCAGCATCGCGGGGCGGGCGCGGACTGCGATGCGGCGAGCGTTTTCCGGATGGTCTGACGCGGCGTGCGTCCTTGCAGGAAGTCCTGCCGGGCATGGCGCAATGTCCGACACGGGGACAGGACAAGCGATGCCGAGTTGTCGAATGCTGCCAAAACTGTTTCTCCGTAGGGGGATGCCCTTCCCCGGGTCGGAAAGAGGACGGGCGGCGGCCAGTGTATGCGGCCGTCACGGCGTATGAAAATACCCATAGTTGTGTAGTCGCCGCGATTGCTGACGTGCCGCCGATGACATGTAGGAAGATGCCTATGCGATATCTGCCGCTATTCCTACCCATATCGTCTATTTGGCCGACATATCCGGAGCGGGCAAATCCCTAGAATTCACCCATCGGCTGTATCCGGAGCGGAACGGATTCAGCCGATGTCGTTGCAGGCTCGCCGGGCGCCCGGCGAGCCTGACCGGCCGACCTTGTCCGTGGCCTGCGATGCCTTCGGTATCGCTTGTCCGGCAAGCGAATTGCGGATTACAACAAAATTCTGGAGATGAAGATGTGCTGTTCAGGGATCGATCGAATAACCAGTCCGGAAACGGGCGTCGCGGCGCATGCCATGACGCGGCCGCTTGGGCCGTGAGGCGCCTTCCGACAGGTCGATCGGGAACTCCTACAGCCGACTCCGCCCGCTCGTGTCACCCCAACCCCAACAGGGAGCTGCGCGAACCGTCGTCAATAACAAGGGAAAGCCATCGTAAAACAGCCGGACATTAAAGGCGTGATGGCGCCCCTTTCCATATCACCAAAGGAACCCCATGATTTCGCATCATTCCAGCCAGCAGGACAAAAGCTATATGTCGACCTGCAGCGGCAAGCACTTCTGCTTGCAGGCACCGGAAGCTGCCCAGATCGACATCAAGGATATTGCCCATGGCCTGGCGTACCAGGGCTGCTACAACGGGCAGACCAGCCATTTCTACTCGCTGGCCCAGCACAGCCTGCTGGTGGCCAGCCTGGTGCCCCCCCAGCATCGCCTCGCCGCCTTGCTGCACGATGCGGCGGCGGCCTATTTTGGCAGCATGGTATGGCCACTGCGCCAGCTGCTGCCGGATTTCCCGGCCCTGGAAAAGAAAATCATGGCGGCGGTTGGCGAGAAATTCGGGGTTACGGATTTCCACGCTTCGGCCATCCGCCGTGCCCACCTGATCATCCTGGCGACCGAGCAGCGCGACGTCTATCCGGGGACGGGAGTCTCGATCCTGGCCGGTGCCTCGGCGCCGATTCCCCGGCGCATCGACTTCATGTCGCCGGAAGAGGCGAAGTATCAGTTTCTCGAGCGATTTTTCGAGCTGACCCGCCAGCCGGCCACCAAAAAACATGCGTCCGTCGGCGCCCGGAGGCTGGGCACGGCGCTCGGCATCCATCCTTAACTATACGAATCGAGCAGCAGCCATGACCATGAACATTCACGTAGTGAACAACCCGAACAACGTTTTCCGCCTGAGCGTGGAAATCCCGATGACTTTCGAATACCGTCACGAGCTTGAAACGACCATCATCGATGCCATGCGGCGCCACCAGAAACTGGAAGCGGACCTTTCGGACGTCAACGAAATCGATCTCTACGGCGTCCACCTGCTGGGCCTGCTGCACAGCGTCGGCGCCGTGGTCGCCATTTCGCCGGCCGTCGACGCCACCATCCGGCGACTGCTCAGCTCCTCTTGCCGGGGAGCCAGCCTGGGACGCGTTGCGCGCAAAATACCGGCCCTGGCTTCGTAAGTCAGGGGAGGCCGGAATCAGGGTGTGCGGGCCGGGGGATAGCTCGGGATGGTGTTCTCCGGCATGGCACGGTTGCGCTCGTCCCGGCGACGTTCTTCGTCGCGCCGCGTATCGGAATCGGATCTCGGGTAGCGGGGCGTCCCGCGCGAGTATTCGGAGGGCTGTTCGCCGATGCTGTCCGAACGGATCGGCCCCTGGGCGCCGCGCGGCGAGTCGCTTGATGGCGTCCGGTCCCGCTCGTACTGGCTGGAGCTCGTCCCCGAGGTGCTGCCGGTATCCGACCTTTCGGCAGGCATCGCCGGCGGCGAAGCGTCAATGGTCTGGTCCTGGCGCCACTGCTCGTTGTCGTCGGCGGCATGCAGTACGGACAGCGGAGCGATGGCGGCCAGCAGGCCGATCAGCAGATGACGGCGACAGTTGCAGAAGGATGCTTGATTCATGGTCTTTCTCCTTGGGCGGATGACGCCCGCAAATTGAAACCAGCAACGCTCTTCGCCGCCTTTCCGCGGTGAACAGTGTCGCCTTGTTTCCCGGGTCAAGGGAATTCCCGGCCTGTCGACAGGGACGAATAGGTGGACTGCCCGCCTTCCGGTGCGGTTCTGGCCATTCGGACCATATCCGCCGAAATGACTACGGGCGGGCCGCCGGGATCGCTGCCGAAATCGCTGCCGGAATGGGTCGTTCGGCCTCCCGGGCTGGCTGGCCGCGGCAGGTGGCTCAAAAGGACTATGCTGCTCCGGCTTCCCCGCCACCGCGCTTAACCGGAGCCTGCCATGGTGCAGGGACCATCCATTCCAGGAGAGCGAGATGTCCAAGGCCTCTGCAACAGAACCCAAGACCATTGTCGTTTTCGGTGCCCATCCGGACGATGTCGAAATCGGCATGGCGGGCACCCTCGCGCGCCTGGCCCACGCCGGCAACGATGTCTATGTCTGCGTCGCGACGGTGCCCGACAATCGCGAGCAGCGCATGGCCGAGGCGCGCGAGGCGGGCCGCATCATGGGTGTCAAGGACATCCTGTTCATGCCGCTGAAATCGCACGATCTCGGTTACAACCGCAAGTCGATCGGCACCATCGACGGCATCGTGCGCGATCTCGCGCCGCATTCGATCTTCACCCACTGGATCGAAGATTCCCACCAGGACCACGTCAATCTGACGCGCTGCGTGATTGCCGCGACCCGCAAGAACCATTTCAATGTCTACATGTACGAGCAGACCATCCCGGGCGGCATCACGCCGGCGGCTTTCCGCGCCCAGTACCTGATCGACATCACAGGATTCATCGACAAGAAGATGGACAGCGTGCGCGCCCACGCCAGCCAGATCGGCCGCAACGGCGACTGGTGGATCGAGGGCATCCGCGGCCGGGCCATGTACCGCGGTTACCAGATGCGTGCCCGCTATGCCGAAGCCTTCGAGATCATCAAGATCAGCGGCGACACCGACCTCTTCTCGGGCGAACACGAACAGAGCTTCGCCCGGATCAGCGAGGCCGACAGCGAATTCGCCTTCATCGAGTAGGTGAAAGGCGGCGCCGGCGGCAGGCCGGCGCCGGGGGATCAGCGAAGCATTACAGCGCGGCGTTCTCGGTGAGCGCGGCAACCGGTTCGCTGGCGATCTGATCGGTTATCGCGGCGGGTTCGTCGGCGACCATGTGCTGTTCCCGCTCACGGGCGGCATGCGACTGGGCGATGTACCACTCGACGGTCTTCTTCAGCCCGCGCTGTACCGGCCATACCGGATGGTAGCCGAGCAGGCCGTGCGCCTTGCCGATGTTGGCCCGCGAGAAGCGCATGTCGCCGGCGCGGAAATCGCGGTAGATGGCCTTGATGGCGAGGGCTTCCGGGAAATGGGTGCCGACCAGCGCGCGCAGCGTCTCGAACAGCATGTTGAGCGACATCTGGGAATTCAGCGCGATGTTGTAGACCTCGTTGACCGCCGCCGGATCGTCGATCATCGCCGCCAGCAGGTTGGCCTGTACGGCATTGTCCACGTAGCAGAAGTCGCGGGCGGTCTCGCCGTCGCCGTTGATGAAAATCGGGTCCCCGTCCAGCATGGCCTGGATCCAGGCCGGGATCACCGCGGCGTAGGGGCCGTCCGGGTTCTGGCGCGGCCCGAAGACGTTGAAATAGCGCAGGCCGATGCTCGGGAAGTCGTAAGTACGGGCGAAGTTGGCGGCATACAGCTCGTCGACGTACTTGGTGACGGCATAGGGCGACAGCTGCTGGCCGATCCGGCTTTCCACCTTGGGCAACTGCTGGTCGTCGCCATAGACCGAGCTCGACGAGGCATAGACCAGGCGCGATATGTTCGCGTCGCGGGCGGCCACCAGCATGTTCAGGAAGCCCGAGATATTGTTCTCGTGGCTGGCGATGGGGTCGGCCACCGAGCGCGGCACGCTGCCCAGCGCCGCCTGGTGCAGCACCAGATCGACGCCCTGGCACGCCTGTTTGCAGGTGGCCAGATCGCGGATGTCGCCTTCGATGAAGTGGAAATTCTGCCAGCGCGCCTCGCCGACGATGTCCTTGACCAGCTCCAGGTTGGCGCGGCTGCCGGTCGAGAAATTGTCCAGCCCGACTACCGTCTGGCCCAGCACCAGCAGCTTTTCCAGCAGGTTGGAGCCGATGAAGCCGGCGGCGCCGGTCACCAGCCAGGTACGGCGTTCGCCGGCGATCTGTTCGAGTACTTCCTCATACGTTCTCATGACTGCTTGCTCCTTGGTTGACATGGGATTCGGGGTGCCCGTCGGAGCGGGCGGCTGACCGGCCGGAGGTCATCGGATGCTGGCGGCCGATCTCGGCCAGCAGGCGTTCGTAGCGGTCAACCATGCACGCTTCCGAGAAGCGCGCCTCGACCAGCTGGCGGGCAGCAGCCCCCATCCGCTCGGCGTACTTTTGTTCGGCCATGACGGCCAGGCAGGAGACCAGGTCGATGGTGTCGCCGGCCGCGAAGAGATGGCCGTTCACGCCGGGCTGGATCATTTCGGCGGCGCCGCCGATGTTGGAATGGACCACCGGCTTGCCCATGGCCATCGCTTCCAGCGCGGCCAGCGAAAAGGTTTCGATGCTCAGGCTGCACAGTGCCACGACGTCGCAGACCGCGAGATAGGGGCGGACATCCTGGACGAAGCCGGTGATGTGCACCTGTCCGGCGACGCCGGCGGCCCGCGCCTGCGCCTCGATGGCGCCGCGCTGCGGCCCGTCGCCGATGACCAGCAGGCGGGCGGGCAGACCCAGCTGGCGGAGCACGGTCAGGGCATCGACCAGCTGGCGATGGTTCTTTTCCGGACGCAGGACGGCGGAAATGCCGATCACGTAGTCGCCCTCGCCCAGCCCCAGGGAGCGGCGCAAGGCCTGGCGTTCGTCCGCCGTGAAGCGGTTGTGGAAATGCTCGATATCGACGCCGTTGTAGATCACCGGGTTGCGTCGCGAACCCAGGCCGCGGCGCAGCCAGTGCTCCTTCTGTGCGGCGCAGACGAAGACCGTGGCCCAGGCCCGCCAGAAAAAGGGGCGCTCGATCAGCAGCTTCAATTGCTCGCGGCCGCTGTCCACGATGGTGGTATGGAAGGTGGCGACGACCGGCACCGGCAGGCCCGAGCGGCGTTGCGCCAGCGAGGCGTGGAGCAGCGCGTAGCCGTTGGCGGCGACCAGCATCGAAGGGCGGACCCGGGCGATGTGATCGGCGCAGTCGCGCACTGCCTGGCGGTCGAAGAAGCCCTCGGCGCCCAGGCCGCGCACGCAGCTGGCCGGGCGCCGGAGGCGCGGCAACTGGTCGTCGGCTGCCTTGAGATAGAGGGCATGGCAGTCGTGACCGCGTTCGGCCAGGCGATTGACCAGGGTGATCGAATGCCGCTCGGCGCCACCATGGGCCAGCGAACCGGTGACGAATAGGGGTCGCAGCATGGGGTTTCCCTCACTCTTTCTGGATGATGGCGGCGAGCAGGCCGCCCCGTCCGGTGCTGCCGAACAGACCGTAGAGTGCGGCGTAGGCGCTGGCCAGCACGCTGCCGCCGGCCACCATGCGGACGAGCGGGCCGCTGTCGGTGAAGAAGTGCCCCGCCGCCGACCAGGCCAGCATGCCGGACAGCGCGGAGAAGGCGAGAAGCAGCCCGAGCGTGCGCCAGTCCTGCAGCTGCGCGAAGGGAATGCCGGTACGCAGGGCGATGCGGCGCAGGATGAACAGGCGGTCGAGGAAGAGCACCAGCACGCTGCCGGCCGCCGCCCCGGGCAGGCCGTAGTGGGTGGCCCCGAGCCAGCTCAGGGCGACCGACAGGGCGAGCGCCAGCAGATTGACGCGCAGCGCATAGACCCCCTCGCGCAGCAGCAGCGTGATGCTGCCCAGCTCGACGACCAGGGCGATGACGCTGAACGCGTAGACCCGCATCACCGGGGCCGCCTCGCTGTAGCGGGCGGTATAGACCAGGTTCACCATCTCGTCGGCGAAGACGAAGGTGAAGGCGAGCAGGGGATAGACCATGCGCCCGACCAGTACATTGGCCCGGCTGTTCAGGTCGAGCATGCCGGCCATGTCGTCGGCCGCATGCAGGCGGCTCATGCTGGGCAGGAAGGCGTGATTGACCGACTGCCGGAAGCGGTTGACCAGCGGCCAGAGTACGGTGGCGATCGAGAAGGTGGCGAAGTTGTGCACCGCGAACAGGCTGGCCACTACCCATTGATCGGCCTGGGCGCGCAGCGCGAACAGGGCGCTGGACAGGCCGAAGGGCGCGGCGTGGCGGAACTGGCCGGCAAAGCTCGGCCGCGACAGCCAGCTGCCGCCCAGGCCATGCCCGCGGGCGATGTAGCGCAGGAGCAGCAGGAACTTGAAGACCAGCAAGCCGAGCAGCAGCCAGAGCAGCACGTCGAGGTCGTTGGTCAGCCAGGCGGCGGCGGCCAGGCCCAGGGTGCGCAGCGTGGCCAGCCCGATGGTCGCCGCCGACTGCCAGGTGATGCGCTCCTCGATGGTGGGCAGGATGTCGAGCAGGCTGCCGCTGACCCAGAAGACGACCAGGGCGGGGAGGAGTGGGCCGAAGCGGTTGAGGGATTCGATGGTGCCGGGTTGCAGCGGGTTCCAGTCACTGACCGCCCAGCCGCCGAGCAGGCCGACGGCGAGCATGTAAAGCAGGGTCTGGTGCACGTAGAGGCGGCGCACCGGCGGTTCCGAACGGGGCAGGAAGAAGTACAGGCTTTGCGGCAGCGACAGCGAGGCGACGCCGGCCACCGTCATGATGGTCAGCCAGAGCAGCCGATAATGGCCGAAATCCTCGGCGCTCAGGCAACGCACGAGGACCACCGGCAGCAGGAACTGCAGCGCGTAGTCGTAGGTGTGGGCCGAACCCAGGGTCAGGGCCCGTCGTTTGAGCAGCGAGATGAGTGCAGCCGGCGAAGCCAGCGACGGCGGTGCGGACGGGGCCGGGGTCATCGCCCGCTCCGGGCGGCGGCCAGCTTGTCGAAGAGGCGCATGTAGTTGGCGATCACCCCGGCCGGTTCGTGGGTGTGGGCGAAATACTCGCGGCAGCGCGCCGACGAGCGGCGGCGGTACAACTCGTCGGAAAAGAGGCGGCTGATCTCGCTCGCCGCCTCGCGGATGTCGCGCACCACGTTGCAGACGCGGGCGCCGAGCAGGCGCGAACCGGTGTCGAACAGGGTGACCGTCGGAATGCCCCGCGACCAGGCCTGCAGGAAGGTGTTGGGCATGCCCTCGTGGGTCGAGGTATTGACCAGCACCGCCGCCCGGTCGAACCAGAGCTCCACCTCGGGCAGCGGCAGGAAGCCCGTGAATTCGAGATTGGGAAAGGTCGCCGCGGTGTGCTGCAGGCTCTCGAAATACTCGGTATCGGTACCTGGGCCGCCGATCATCACGAATTTGAATTGCGGCAGGCGGCGGACCAGTTCGAGGAAGAGTTCCGGCCGTTTGTCGCGGTGCATGGTGCTGACCCACAGGATGCGGTCGCCGTTGCCCGGCTGGGCGCCCGGCCGCAGCTGGTAGCAACTGGGGATCAGCGTCGCCTGGCGGCCGTAATGGACCAGGCAGTCGCGCTGCTGTTTCTCGTTCTGCACCACCACCTGGTCGACGCGGGTCAGGCTGTGCTCGTACAGCCAGCGGTCGCGGCGCAGGCGGATATCCTCGTGGTCGGGCAGGAAGTCGTGGTCGGAGGCGCCGGCATAGACCGAGGTCTTGCCATGGCGCCGGCAGAAGGCGGCGACCACGGCGGTCAGCATGCCGGGCGAGCGCTGGTAGTAGATGTCGGCATCGACCCTGGCCATGGCCCGCCACATTCCGGTCAGGCGCGGATGAAAGAAGCGCAGCACGGGCAGCCCGGCATCCGGGCGGTAGGTCTTGACCACCGTGACGCCGTCGACCACCGCGCCTTGCGGTTGCCCGTAGTCGAGGCAGATCATCGAGACGGGATAGCCGGCCTGCGCCAGCATGCGGGCCAGCATGCTCTGCTGGACTTCGGCGCCGCCGACGATGGCGATGCTGCTGTCGCCGGAGAAAACCGGCCACGCCTTCGGCGCGACGAAACAGACGTGGGGCAGGCCGGCGGCGTTCTCGGCCGGGACGGGCGCCTGGCCGACAATGCCCATCCTAGCCACGGTTGTTCTCCCGGCGGCGGGCGAGTTCGCCGTACATCATGCCGATGGCGAACCACAGGAAGCTTTGTTCCGGTACCGGGCTCAGGCTGCTGCCGACGAAACCGGTGACCAGGAAAGCGAGCAGGCCGACCGCCGCGCCTTCGAACAGGCCGCGGCACAGCGGCGCCACCGCCGGATCGCGGTAGAGCCGGCGAAAGCCCCGCCAGACGTGGGCGAAATAGGCGAGCATGAGGAGCAGGCCGACAAAACCCATGTCGAGCACGGCGCGCAGGTAGGCGTTGTGGGGATGGGTGACCATCAGCACGTTGCCGCCCCGCATCGCCGGCGACCACAGGATGGCGCCCAGTCCGTTGCCGACGACCGGATGCTTCCACACGTCGGGGAGCAGGGGGAGCCAGATGTTGTCGATGCGGCCGGCGCTGATCGCGTTGAGGCCGCCGTTCCAGCCGGCCTGGAGGCGGAGGAAGACGGCGTCGGGCAGCAGCAGCACCAGCCCGGCCAGCATCAGCGCGCCGGCGACCAGCGCCACGATGTGCCGGCGCGAGATCAGGAACAGCACATTGACCACCGCGAAGCCGAGAAAGGCGCCGCGCGAGAAGGTCATGATCAGGGCCAGCACCACCATGCCCATGGTGGCGAGGATGGCGAGGCGCTGCCGGTGCTCGGTGCACCCGGTCAGCGTGAACAGCAGCAGCGAATAGGCGATCGCGTAGCAGCGGCCGAGGTCGTTGGCGTGCATGCCGAGCGGTGAAAAGAAGGCGCGCGATTCGCTGCTCGACAGCTGGCTGAAGCTGACGCCGGAGACGAAGACGAAGACGATGGTGAGCAGGCCCATCAGCCAGATCGACAGCAGCATGGGCAGCAGGAAGCGGTCGGGCTGCCGGGTGCGGACCAGCGCGGCGCCGATCAGCACGGCGAAGAGGACCATGAACAGCGGCTTGATCACCATGTCGCGCAGGTAGCTGCCGGCGCTGTCGAAATTGATCAGCTCGGCCGCGTGGAAAAAGGTGGGAATCTCGGCCACATGCCGCGAGCCGAGCAGCCCGGCGAGCCCTATGGGCAACAGGTAGCGCCAGAGCAGCGGAGCCGGGACCAGCGGCGCGGCCGGCGGGGCGAGCGACCGGTGTACGATGCAGGCGCCCAGCGTGCCGAGCAGCAGCAGGTTGAGCGGATTGAGGCCGGTGACGCCAGCGATGGCATGCGGGAACAGGGCGCTGGCCGAAACCGGCATGAGCAGGATGAGGAGTACGACGCCGATGCGGAAATCGAGGGCGATGAAGACGCAGGCCAGCAAGGAGACGCAGACCAGCAGCGCATTGAGGTCGGCGAGGGCGACGGCGGTGCCGCCGACCGCCGCGGCCAGCGTCAGGTAGAGAAGGGTGCGCGAAGTATGGACCGGATCGGCGAGCAGCCGGGTCGCCCATGGCACGGATGCTGGCCGGGCCGGCGGCTGTACTGCCGGGCTGTCCATGCCGACTACCAGGCCATCGCTCATTGGCGGACCGCCTTTCGGTCCGCCGGCAAGGGCAGGAAAGCAGGCGGCAACGGCGGAATGGAGAAGTTTGCAGTCACGGCGGCACCTGAGGGATGGAGGACGGGATACCGGGTCCAGCCCGGCAGCGGCATCGAAAGCAGGCTAAGCAAGCTGTTGGGAATCCGCCGTCGTTCCCGCATGTGCCGATCGGATCAGCGGGCGACGCGTTCGCCGCCGGCCAGGGCCGTCGTTGCGGGAACGGCCGGTCTAGTCGATGGCCAGCCGGCGGTGGACGATGAAGCCGATGCTGAGCAGGGCGCCGAGCAGCAGGCTCCAGTTCGCCGGCCGCTTTTCGCTGGCCAGCGAAAAGCGG
>DATGXM010000163.1:0-2857 GCA_035298985.1 Azonexus sp.
GACACACCGTCCGCCTACGAGAACCGCCGGACTGATGCCCATGCGTCGGGACTGGGTCTGAAAATGGCCATTCCCACGGGCGCGTTTCTGATGAGCGGCCAGTTGGAGTACAGCAGAACACACAGCAGCACGCGCAATGGATGCGGGAACTGGCTCACTTTTCAGATCACGTTCCGCTATTGAGATGAGGATAGTCGGTGCAGATTGTCCGAAGCGCAGCAGCGAAAAACGGCGCCTGGCTTCGACCGCCTGAAGAAGGAGGCGCTGGAGCGGGTGAAGGGAATCGAACCCTCGTCGTAAGCTTGGGAAGCTTCTGCTCTACCATTGAGCTACACCCGCGGGGTCGGCGCCGCCCTTGCCATGGACGACGGTCGGCGGTCAACCGGCGGGGTGGAGATGCGCCTGTCTGCATGAAGGGCCGCAAGTCTGGCCATTCCGGCCGTCTGTAGCGCGTGGGCGAGGCTCAACGACCGCTCTCGGCAAGGACATGATCGACCACCCTGACCTTCGAACAGAGGACAAGCGCGTGACATCGCTGCACCGCCTGTCGCTGCTGGACGCGGCGGCCGATCCCATGCTCGACAGCCTGACCCGACACCTGGCCGAGGTGTGGCATGCGCCGATCGCGGCCATCTCCATGGTCGACACGGACCGGCAATGGTTCCAGGCAAAGGTGGGGCTTGCGCCCGCGGAAACGCCGCAGGCGGTCGATTTCTGTGCGCGCCTGACAACGGGCAGTGCGTCCGAACTGGTGATCGAGGATGCGCTGGCGGAAACGCAACCCGGTCGGACGGCCCTGGGGGCAGCCGACCCGTGCCTGCGCTTCTTTGCCGGCGTACCGTTGCTGGACTCGGACGGGAATCGGATGGGCGCCCTGTGCGTGATGGACCGTCGCAGCCGCATTCCGACCAGCCGGCAGATGGCGGCGCTGCATGACCTGGGCGCGGTCGTGTCGGGATCGCTGCAACTGCAGCGGACGGTGCGCCAACTGGCGGAGATTGCCGTCACCGATCCGTTGACCGGGCTCTACAACCGCAAGGGGTTCGAGCTGCTGTTCGACCGGCACTGCGACAGTGCGCTGGGGCTGCTGGCGCTGGACCTCGACAATCTGAAGATGCTGAATGACCGGCATGGCCACGCGGCGGGCGATGCGGCGCTGGTGGCATTGGGTCGCGCGCTCAGGGCCTCGGTCCGCGCTTCGGACGTGGTGGCCCGGCTGGGCGGTGACGAGTTCATGGTGCTGGTGAAGGATGCCGGCGGGCTGGACGCCTGCGAGGGGATGGCCGACCGCGTCCGCTGGCATCTGGCCCGGTTGCTCAGCACGGACGAGCGCTTTGCGCTGGTGGGCGTTTCGATCGGCACGCATTTCGAGCCGATGGGGCCGAAATCGCTGGTGGCGATGATGCTGGCGGCGGACAAGGTGCTGTACGAACGCAAGGCCAATGCGCGCCGCAGCGTCGGCCGGCAGCATGGCGCGTCTCGCACCCGGTGACGCAAGACCAAAGCTTCTGGATGACCAGCCGGTTCAGGCACAGGAACGGGCTTCGCTGATGGACATGGAAATGGGGGCGACCGCCGTCGCCCCCATGACCATCACCGCCGGCGCTGAGCTTCAGTCGATCGAGCGGCGGAAGGTTTCGGGCAGCAGCACGAGTCCGACGACGAAGCAGATGGCTGCAACCACGATCGGGTACCAGAGCCCGTAGTAGATGTCCCCGGTGGCGGCCACCATCGCGAAGGCGACGGTGGGCAGGAAGCCGCCGAACCAGCCGTTGCCGATGTGGTAGGGCAGCGACATGGAGCTGTAGCGGATGCGGGTGGGGAACAGCTCCACCAGCAGGGCGGCGATCGGGCCGTAGACCATGGTCACGTAGATGACGAGCAGGAAGAGGATCCCCACCACGACCGGCTTGTTGATCTTCGCCGGGTCGGCCTTCTCGGGATAGCCCGCCGCCTTCAGCGCTGCCTTGGCCTGGTCCTGGAAGGCCTTGATGGCGGCCTTGCGGGCGTCGGCGTCCATCCCCGCCGGAACAGGCGCGGCGATCACGGTATTGCCCACCTTGATGCTCGCCTCGGTGCCTGCGGGCGCCGCGACGCGGGTGTAGGACACCCCGGCCTTGGCAAGGAAGCTCTTGGCGATGTCGCAGCTCTTCTGGTCGAACTTGTTGGCGCCGATCGGATCGAACTGCACCGAGCAGGCGGCCGGGTCCGCCATCACGGACACGGGCGACGCCTGGGTCGCGGCATAGAGATCCGGGTTGGCGTTGCGCGACAGCGCGTCGAACAGCGGGAAGTAGGTGAGGGCCGCAAGCAGGCAGCCGGCCATGATGATGGGCTTGCGGCCGATCCGGTCCGACAGCCAGCCGAAGAAGACGAAGGCGGGCGTCGCGAGCAGAAGCGCGGTTGCGATGAGGATGTTGGTGGTGGCGCCGTCCACCTTCAGCATCTTCTCCAGGAAGAACAGGGCATAGAATTGCCCGGTGTACCAGACGACGGCCTGGCCCATGACGGCGCCGAACAGGGCGATCAGCACCACCTTCAGGTTGCCCCATTGGGCGAAGGCTTCGGTCAGCGGCTTCTTGGAGGTCTTGCCCTCCGCCTTCATGCGGGCAAAGGTCGGGCTTTCCTCGAGCTGCATGCGGATCCAGAGCGAAACGCCCAGCAGCACGGCCGACACCAGGAACGGTATCCGCCAGCCCCATTCCTTGAACGCGTCCTCGCCCACGCCGAAGCGCACGCCGATCACCACCAGCAGGGCTGCAAACAGGCCCAGCGTGGCAGTGGTCTGGATGAAGCTGGTGTAGAAACCGCGCTTGTCGTTCGGCGCATGCTCCGCGACATAGGTGGCGGCACCGCC
>DATGXM010000164.1:0-5121 GCA_035298985.1 Azonexus sp.
GCTCAAGCCGATACAGGTCACCAGGCGGCTTTCCGAAACAGCCAGCGTATTACGGCAAGACTCGAGCATGACATCGCCGCGCGTTGCGTTGCCGGCACCGCACTTGGGTAGCACCTTCCACAAGGCATCCCACGCGCCCACATCGGACCAGCCCGCCGACAAGGGAATGACCGCCGACTTGGGCAAACCCTCCTGCCCCGTCGATAAACGCTCCATGACAGCATAGTCGATCGAATCCGACGGACATTTTTCGAATTCGGCACGATTGACGCGGACAAAGTCACCATCCTGACTGACCGCAGCCAATGCCGTCTGGCACGCAGCGAGGATATCCGGCCGACACAGCGCCAGCGCCGACAGCCAGGTCGATACCTTCATGACAAAGATGCCGCTGTTCCACAGGTAATCGCCGGCATCCAGATAAGCCTGCGCAGTATCCCGGTCAGGTTTTTCGACGAAACGCATGAGGGCGTAAGCGGCATCGTCAAGAATGCTCTGCTCACCTCGCTGAATGTAGCCATATCCGGTTTCCGGACAATCCGGCGTAATGCCGAAGGTGACCGCCAGGCCTTGCTCGGCAAGCCTGACCGCACGCACCACAGCTCCTCGGAATACCTCGACCTCAAGAATCACATGGTCGGCAGGCATGACCACTAGAACAGGATCGTCGCCATCCCGTTGCGCCCAAAGCGCTGCCAGCGTCAGTGCCGGCGCCGTGTTGCGCCCGATCGGCTCGAGCAATATCTGCCCCCGCACGCCCAGCAAGCGCAACTGTTCGGCCACCGCGAAGCGATGTTCTTCGTTACATACCAAAAAAGGGGCTGCCAAGTTCGCAATACCACCAAGGCGAGCAACCGTCTCCTGAAGCATTGTGTTGTCGCCAACCAAAGGTAACAGCTGTTTGGGGTATTTTTCGCGAGAAAGCGGCCACAGACGCGTACCAGCCCCCCCAGACAAGACGACAGGAATAATTTTATTCATTTGAATACAAAAACGCCTTGGAAATTAAAATCTAATCAAGTTTCTTCAGATATTCCTTAGTAAAGACCTTATCGGGCAGATCACGCAACCGCATTTCACTGTATTCCAGCACCGATTTTTCCCCCGCCCGCATGGCATCCTCCATTACCAGCCGGGTCGGACGGACGCGCCCAGCCAATATCTGGAAATTTTCATAGCTGCATTTTTTCAGCAACCGGTTCGACAGCGAATAAAACTCGGCCTTCAATGGCCACCCGGATTTTTCGTTAACCCAATACATGACACGCTGGTAGGTGACGCTGCGATCAACTGCCACCAGTTCGAGTACATGGTAGTTGTCGTTACCAATCTTTTCCGTACCGACAATTTTTGGATTGTAGTCACCGGCAAAATTCGCGCGTGCCAGATCACCATTCGCCACTTGCCCGGTCAATCGCTGCGCCAAAGAAATTCGCACCGGCTGCGAAACCTCAGGCATAAAAACCCAAAGATCGCGTCCTTTCATCAGGATGATCTGCCCGCGCTCAGATGCCGGCTCGGTCACCATGACGACCGTATTCTCGTTCCCTTTGGACAGAACACGGTACTTTCGCATATCCGGCTCTTTATCAGGACGCGAAGAACTAATTACAATGTCAACCTGAAAGCCTTCTGCCGGGAAGCGGACCTTGTCTGCTTTATCAACAACAGTGCGGGCAAGCGCATCGTCTCCAATGGCTGTAGCGCTTCCTTGTCCCCAAGCAAATTGCCACTGGAGCGTAAGGAAGATACTGAACATGAGAGAGAACCACCACCGCTCTACGAGGTTGTCATTTTTTTTCATGATTGATCTCCTGCGCTTGCTTTGCTCGATTTTTTCTGACGGATTGCAGTCATGAGCGTCGTCCGCGTTGAGCGCGTATACAAGGATTACCAACTTGGCGAACAAACCGTCCAGGCGCTTCATGATATTACATGGTCAATTGATCCCGGTGTATTTCTCGCCATCTCCGGCCCATCTGGCAGTGGCAAGACCACCCTGCTGAATCTGATTGGTTGCATCGACAAACCGACTCGCGGCAAGATTTTCATTAACGAAGAAGATATCTCAGCAAAGACCCCGAATGAACTGGCCGATCTACGCGCCCGTTCAATCGGCTTCATTTTTCAGACATTCAACCTTTTCCCCGTTCTCTCAGCTGCCGAAAACGTCGAATACCCCCTGCTCCGCCGCTCCGACATCAGCCCGGAGGAACGACAACGACGAGTTGCGTATTTCCTCGACATCGTCGGGCTGAGCAAATTTGCCGACCACCGCCCCAATCAACTGAGTGGGGGCCAACGGCAGCGCGTCGCCATCGCCCGCGCCCTTGCCATCAAACCCAGCATCGTCCTCGCCGACGAGCCAACCGCCAACCTGGACAAAGCCACCGGGCGTGAAATCCTGAGCCTGATGAAGCAGATCAATCGCTACCTGAAAACGACCTTCATCTTCTCCACGCACGACCAGAAAGTAATCGACCGCGCTGATCGTCTGGTCCAGATGGAAGATGGCTATATCACGGCCTTCGGTGTTCGCAACGAAGGCGAGAAAACATGGAATCTTGCACGCATCCGCACCCTACCGGAACCTGACGACGAATGACCTCCAACAAAAACACGCACCCAAAATCCGCCGCCCATCCTGTCTCCAAGCTACTCCTAATCACGGCGAGTTGTTTCGCCATTGGTGCCCAGGCAGCCGAAGAAGATCCGCTAGGACGCGATGACCTCTTTGACGGCAGCATAGTCAAGAAAGAAAGCAGCGGAACAGGCATCAAGGGGTTCACTCAAATTGAGGCAGCGAGAACCACCTCATCCCCGGAGCATTGGTCGAAATTGCGTAGCCGAACGGAGTTCGGCAGTTCGGGCGCACTTGGCGAGGGGCTCAAGTGGAAGCTCGGCGCCCGCTTCGATTACGACTTCGTATATGGCATCAACGACTTCTACCCTGCCGAAGTACGCCAGAACCAGCGCACAAACTTTGAATTGCGCGAAAACTATCTCGACTACAGCGCCGGCGACTGGGACTTCCGCTTCGGCAAACAGAACGTCGTCTGGGGCGAAATGGTCGGCCTGTTCTTCGCTGACGTCGTTTCCGCCCGCGACCTCCGCGAGTTTATCCTGCCGGAGTTCGATCAGATGCGCACCCCGCAATGGGCGGCCCGCGCCGAATATTTCAGCGACGATCTGCATGCAGAAATACTATGGATTCCAGTTGCCAGTTACGACAACATAGGGAGGCCAGGCGCCGAGTTCTACCCCTATCAGCCAGTACCGACCGGCTTTAACGTTCGCTACCTACCGGAAGCCAAGCCAGAACGAAATGCCGACAACATGAATTATGGTTTGCGCCTATCGACGCTCAAAAATGGCTGGGACATCTCAGGTTTTTACTATCGATCATCCGATATCACGCAAACCTTCTATCGAAACTTTGAGCCCCTGAGTAATACATTCGTTTATCAGGCCAGACACGATCGCATTCATCAATATGGCGGTACCGTCTCGAAAGACTTTGGCGACATCGTATTCAAGGCGGAAGGGGTTTACACCCGCGGTCGCAGTTTCACGACGCTGGACTTTACCGACAGTGACGGCGTGGTCAGGCAAAATACCCTAGACTGGGCTGCCGGCCTGGATTTCACTCTACCCGCCGAAACTCGATTCAATGCCCAAGTGTTTCAGCGACAGTTCATCAACCATGACGTCAACATTATCCCGGACAAGCAGGAGAACGGTTACAGCCTGCTGCTGAATTCGAAATATTTTGCCAACTGGGAAGCGCAAGCGCTTTTCATCTCCAGTCTGAATCGCTCGGACTGGCTGCTCCGCCCCAAAGTAAGCTGGAATTTTCAACGCAACTGGCGTTGGATACTGGGTGCCGACGTATTTCACGGTCCGCAGGCCGGCATGTTCGGTCGCTACGATGCAATGGATCGTTTGTATTCAGAACTACGATATAGCTTTTGACGACACCCTCACATCGTCGCAAACCAATGTCGAATTTCTTTACACGTACCAATCCGAATAAATAAAACAACTTCACAACCCATTGTTATTAAAGAATATATTAAACATGGCATGCAGCATGCTTAATAGTAGCCGTGCCGGCCAACGGCTCATTAATTTCAGGAGCACTCAAATGAACCGCAAAATTATCGCTTCGATGCTTGCCGCAGCCGGTATTGCCATGTCCGGTGCCGCTCAAGCCACGTTCGTGGTCGGTGGTGTTGACTTCGGCAGCCCCGGATCTCATCTCGAAACCACCACCATCGCTGAAACCTTCGTTAACGGCAACGGGCAACATCTGCTGGGTTACGGGGTCATCAACACCGTCAACGGTGCCAGCAGCTACACCAGCAATGGCGACAAGCTGTTTTTCACCTTTGACTACACCACTACTGGTTTTACTCCCACTTCCACCGGGTTTATTAACGGCGTAGTTAATGTATTCAAGGGCGCGAACGTCAATCTACTGAACCAGTCTTCGGCCGCCAACTGGGCGTTGATCAACGGTTATTCGCAGTGGGTCCGTTTCACTGGCCATGCCGGTAGTAGCGTCGTCAATCCGCTTTATGAGCTCTTTTCTCAAGGCACCCTGACCGGCAGCAATACGATTTCGTTCTTTGGCGATGGCCTGCTCGATGTCGATTTGAGTGGCACATTTGGTATCGCCGGTGTCGCCGCCGCATTGAATGGCAACGATATCGACGACGTCATTGGTGGCAAGGCAGACGCTCTAATCACTACATCAGGGAATAATCTGATTTTGAATTCGCATGACAACACCACTGGTTGCAGAACACAGCGTGCAGCTGCTGGACAATGGTGTGTCGCTGGCTCTGCAGATATCCGCGGCACTGTTTTGCCGGAGCCAGGTTCCTTGGCATTGGCTGGCCTTGGCCTCTTGGGCTTGGGCGCCGCACGTCGCCGCAGCAAGTAAGACTGGAAATCTGCCATCTGAAAGACCCCGCCAAGGCGGTAATGCCGTTCAGTTAACGCTGAACGGCATTTTTGTTTTGTGCGCAAGTGCTTGTAAACATTAGTAAAGGCTGTTAGCGTTGGGCTCAATGCTTTCGAGCCCACTGCAAGCGACGACGGATGTTCTACCGCTGGCCG
>DATGXM010000165.1:0-1897 GCA_035298985.1 Azonexus sp.
GCTGGTGAACTGGTCCACCCGGCGGAAGGCGCGTTCGAAGGCGGCATCGACCGTGTCGAACGGGCGGCCGTGGCCGGGGATGACGATGTCGATGGCCAGCCGGGACAGCATTTCCAGCGTCGCCCGGGTATGCGCCAGGCCGTCGGCCTCGCCGAGCAGTTCCGGGAAGATGACGCCGAAACCGTTTTCCCACAACGCGTCGCCGGAGATCAGGATGCGCTTTTCCGGGTTGTAGTAGGCCAGCGCTTCCATGTCGTGGCCGGGGACGGCCAGCGCCTGCCAGTTGAGGCCACCCATTTCGATTTCGCTGCCGGCGCCGATCAGGCTGTCGTGCTGGAAGCGGGCATTCTGCTGGCCGAGCGGCGAGAGCAGCAGGGCGTCCTCGTCCCAGTCGGCAATCGTGGCGTGCAGCCCGGCCGGGACGATGATTTCGCAGTCGTAGGCGGCCTTCAGCGCGGCGTTGCCGCCGATGTGGTCGGAGTGCGAATGGGTGTTGAGTAGGCGGGCCAGCCGGCGGCCGTCCAGGGCATGGCCGACCAGGTCGACGGTCTGCCCGGCGTGGGTGACGTAGCCGCTGTCGACCAGCGTGGCGCGGTCGCTGCCCTCCAGGCACAGGATGTTGTTGGCCGACAGCCAGCCGCGTTCGAGGACGAGCAGGCTGTCAGGCAGCTGCGGAATCATTCCGGGCTGTCCGGGTCGCCGGCCGGCTTTGGCAATTCCGGCAAGCTGAGGACGATTTCGACATTCACTTCCGGGCCGCCCAGCGGCGGGCGGCCGCAGCCCATGCAGACGCCGGTTTCGGGGTCGGACATGCAGACGCCGACGCATTGGTAGAGATCTTCTTGTTCAGTCATGTCGATTTGCCGTTGCTGACCGGTTTTCCTGCCTGCGCCTCGTTGCCCGGGCGTCGTTGGGCAACGGCGGCCAGGATTTCCTTCCGGGCGGCGTCGTCGCAGCGCGACCAGACGGTAATTTCGGCTAGGGTACGGAAACAGCCGACGCACAGGCCGCTGTTCGCGTCCATCTTGCAGACATTGATGCAGGGTGACGAAACCATCAGATGAGCATGAAACGGTGTTGTTGATCGCGGACCCGTTCGACCGCCTCGAGGGCTTCGTCGCGGCTGATGCGGGCCAGCATGGCGAGATGCAGACGGCGGTCGCGGGCGGTAAGTTCCGGGAAATTGAGGGTGTGGGCGTTCAGGTCGTCGGCCGCCTCGTCGCGGACGACGCCCAGGCGGTCCACCGTGATGGTGACCGGCGTCAGGTGCAGGGCCGCTTCCGGCGCCTGCAGGTAGTCGGCCAGCGCGGCGAGCAGGTGGTCCGGCAGCAGGGCCTCGGCCCGCTCGCGCAGCCGGGCGTCGAGTTCGGCCAGGTGGCGGGTGCCGACCTCGTAGGCGCGGCCGCCCGAACTGCCGCGCAGGATGGTCAGGTGGGCGCGTTCGACCGATGCGTCGTTGCGCAGTCCTTCCCGTTCGTGGCGCAGCACTTCGATATGCGCCTGGAAGGTGTGCAGCAGGCTCTCGAAGGCCTTGCCGCGCAGGCCATGCCGCGTGTTTTCCAGTTCGCAGCTCGGCTCGATCAGGGTTTGCCCGGAGAAGTAGAGCACCAGTTGCGGCACGTCGTTGCGGATGACCTCGCCCTGCTGTTCCATGCCCAGCTGCTTCTTCTGCTGGCGCCGGGCGGCGAACATGGCGTAGAAATGGTCGCTGTCCCAGCTGCACGGCTCGGCCAGGAAGTCGCGCACGGCCTGGCTGCGGCCGAGCATCTGGTCGATGTCGTCGGCCGTGGCGAACAGGGCATGGACCAGCGGGTCGTTGGCGAAAGCCTGGCGATTGATGTCGACCGGCCCGGGCAGGGCGGCGACCAGTCCGGCGCAGTAGCCCAGGGCATGGGCG
>DATGXM010000166.1:0-8834 GCA_035298985.1 Azonexus sp.
ATAGGCCACCGTCACCTGGCTTTTGGCGTCGGGGCGCAGCCAGGGCAAGGCGCCGGACTTGCGCAGTTCGGCCTGTTTCTGCACCAGGCAGCGCGACGCGAGGCCGGCGGCGACGATGTTCTTGGCGACGTAGCGGCCGGCGTAGGCGGCGGAGCGGTCGACCTTGGACGGGTCCTTGCCGGAGAAGGCGCCGCCGCCGTGCGGTGCGGCACCGCCGTAGGTGTCGACGATGATCTTGCGGCCGGTCAGGCCGCAGTCGCCCTGCGGACCGCCGACGACGAAGCGGCCGGTCGGGTTGACCAGGTACTTGATGTCGCCCTTGATCAGTTCCTTCGGCAGCACCGGCTTGATGATCTGTTCGATGGTCGCTTCGCGCAGGTCTTCCAGGCTGATGTCCGGTGAGTGCTGAGTGGACAGTACGACGGTGTCGATCGAGTGCGGCTTGCCATCGACGTAACGGATGGTGACCTGCGACTTGGCGTCCGGACGGGCCCACGGCAGGCGGCCGTCCTTGCGCAGCATGGCCTGGCGTTCGACCATGCGGTGCGACAGGTAGATCGGCAGCGGCATCAGCGACGGCGTTTCGTCGCAGGCGTAGCCGAACATCAGGCCCTGGTCGCCGGCGCCTTGGCCGAGGTTGTCGTCGTAGGCGGCGTTGACGCCCTGGGCGATGTCCGGGCTTTGCTTGTCGTAGGCGACGAGCACGGCGCAGCCCTTGTAGTCGATGCCGTATTCGGTGTTGTCGTAGCCGATGCGCTTGATGGTGTCGCGGGCGACCTGGATGTAGTCGACGTTGGCACTGGTGGTGATTTCGCCGGCCAGGACGACCAGGCCGGTGTTGCACAGGGTTTCGGCGGCGACGCGCGAATGCTTGTCCTGGGACAGGATGGCGTCGAGGATGGCGTCGGAAATCTGGTCGGCAACCTTGTCAGGATGGCCTTCGCCGACAGATTCCGAGGTGAAGAGGTAGTCGCTCATGTATGCTCCAGTGGTCCATTTGATCCGGCGTTACCGGCTTTGGACCACGAGCAGGCGACGCTTTAGCAGAATTTGTGAATCGCCCCGCAAGTTGTCTCTTTAACTCGGCGATCGGATAATAGTAAACTTTTCTCACGGGGATTCAACCCCCGGGGCCTCATGGTTTTTCTCTTTCGCCTTCTATCCCTGCTCCCCCTGTGTGTATTGCATGCCCTCGGCGGGATGCTGGGACGGCTGATCTACTGGCTGTCGCCGACCTATCGTCGGCATTTGCAGGAAAACCTGGCGCAGGCCGGCATCAATCCCTCCATTCGCGGCGCCGTCGCTGCCGAAACCGGCAAGCAGATGGTCGAGCTGTCGCGCATCTGGATGCGCCCGCTCGACGAGGCCGTGCCGCTGGTCGCCGAAGTGATCGGCTGGGAACTGGTCGAGGCAGCACGTGCGGCCGGCAAGGGCATCGTCTTCCTGACACCACATCTTGGTTGCTTCGAAATCACCGCCCAGTATCTTTCGTCCTTCGGCGACATCACCGTGCTCTATCGCGCCCCGAAGTCGGCGTCGGCCCAGGAACTGATCCTGATGGGCCGCAAGCGCGAACAGCTGCACCTGGCGCCGGCCGACCTGTCGGGCGTCCGGGCGCTGATCAAGGCGCTGAAGAAGGGCGAGATGGTCGGCATGCTGCCCGATCAGGCGCCGAAGACCGGTGAGGGCGTCTGGCTGAAGTTCTTCGGGCGCTACGCCTATACCATGACGCTGGCTGCACGGCTGACCGAAACCGATGCCGTGTCGCTGCTCACCTGGGGCGAGCGCCTGCCGGGCGGGCGTGGCTTCCGCATCCATTTCTCGCCGCCGAGCAGTCCCTTGTCGGGATCGACTATTGAGCGGGCGCAGCAGATCAACCACGAAATCGAAACCCTGATCCGCCAGTGCCCGACGCAATACCTGTGGGGCTACAACCGCTACAAACGACCGGGCGGCGCCGAAGCGCCGCCGGCGGAGTGATTCTTGAAAATCTTTCTGACCTACCTCCTCGTCGGCTTCCTGTGGCTGCTGCACTGGTTGCCCCTGCCCATTCTCCGGGCTCTTGGTGCAGGTTTGGGCCGCCTGCTCTATGCCGTAGGACGCGAGCGGCGCAAGGTGGCGCTGACCAACCTGCGCCTGTGTTTTCCGGATAAAACGGAAGCCGAACGCGAAGACATCGCCCGCCGGCATTTCGTCGCCTTCGCCCGGGCCGTGCTCGACCGCACGCTGGGCTGGTGGGCGTCGAAGGAGCGGCTGCAGCGCATCATCCGCATTCATGGTGTCGAACACCTGACCGATCCTGCCGGGCGCCCGGTCATCATGCTGACCCCGCACTTCGTCGGCCTCGACGCCGGTGGTACGGTGGTGTCGATGCACGTGGTCGGCTGCAGCGTGTTTTCCATGCAGAAGAACCCGGTACTGAACAAGCTGCTTTATGATGGGCGAATGCGTTTTAATCCAGCGGTACTGCTCTCGCGGCAAGATGGCATGCGCAAGATCGTCAAGGCCATGAAGGAGGGGCATCCCTTCTATTACCTGCCGGACATGGATTTCGGTCCGAAGGAGTCGATTTTCGTTCCCTTCTTCGGCGTGCCGGCAGCGACCATCCCGGCGCTGTCGCGCCTGGTGCGGCTGACCGGTGCCCGGGTCGTGCCGGTGATCTGCCGTCAGTCTCCTGATGGCTACGACATCGAAGTGATGCCGGCCTGGGAAAACTTCCCCGGCGACAGCGTCGAAGCCGATACCGAATTCATGAACCAGTTTATCGAAAGCCAGGTACTGCGCATGCCGGAGCAGTACTTCTGGTTGCACAAGCGCTTCAAGACCCGGCCGCCTGGAGAACCGAGGTTTTACAAATGAACAACAACTTGAATGTGGAAATCCGTTCCGTGACGCCGCCCGAGGTGCCGGCGATCGCCGCGCTGGCCCGCGAAATCTGGCAGGCGACCTACCCCGGCATCATTACCCAGGAGCAGATCGACTTCATGCTCGAACAGCGCTACGGCCACGAGCGCCTGTACGACGACCTGGAAGACCTGCACAAATGGCTGGACCAGGCCTTTGTCGACGGAAGGCGCATCGGCTTCGCCTTTAGCGAAATCTACAAGGGCGAATTCAAGCTCGACAAGCTCTATATCCACCCCGACGTGCAGCGGCAAGGCGTCGGCGGCCAGCTGATCGCCCACGTGGCCGAGCGGGCAAAGCGCGAGGGCTATCCCTGCGTCATCCTGCAGGTGAACAAGCGCAACGTGAATGCCATCAATTCGTACAAGAAGTACGGCTTTGCCGTTCGCGAGGCAACGGTCGACGACATCGGCCACGGCTACGTGATGGACGATTACGTGATGGAGAAGAAGCTTTAACAATTTTGGGCAACGTGCTGTCTCTGCTATGATTTTCCGGATCATCAAGCGGAGCGGCACGTGAAACTCAAATTCTCCAAGATGCACGGCCTGGGCAACGATTTCGTGGTCCTCGACGGCGTGCGCCAGCAGGTTTCCCTGAGCCAGGAACAACTGGTTTACCTGGCCGACCGCCATTTCGGAGTCGGCTGCGACCAGATACTGCTGGTCGAAAAGGCCGTACAGCCCGGCATCGATTTCCGCTACCGCATTTTCAATGCCGATGGCGGCGAGGTCGAGCAGTGCGGCAACGGTGCCCGCTGCTTCGTGTGCTTCGTCCATGACCAGGGCCTGACCGACAAGCGGCAGATCCGCGTCGAAACGCTGCGCGGAATCATCGAGCCGCGCCTGGAAGCCGACGGCAACGTCACCGTGGACATGGGCGAGCCGCGTTTCCTGCCGGCCGAGATTCCCTTTATGGCCGACGAGGACGTGATCATCCACCTGCTCGACGTTGCCGATGAAACCTTGGAGACAAGCGTCGTGTCTATGGGCAATCCCCATGCCGTGCAGGTCGTCGATAGCGTGGAGACGCATCCGGTCGGCGAGCATGGGCCGCTGATCGAGCGCCACGCGCGTTTCCCGCAGCGGGTCAACGCCGGTTTCATGCAGATCATCGACCGCCATGCCATCAAGCTGCGCGTCTACGAGCGCGGTTCGGGCGAAACCATGGCCTGCGGCACCGGCGCCTGCGCCGCCGCAGTAGCCGGCATCCGCCGTGGCGTGCTCGACTCGCCGGTGCGCGTGACGACGCGCGGTGGCGACCTGAGCATCGCCTGGGGCGGCCCCGGCCGACCGGTTCTGATGACCGGCCCGGCGGTTACCGTATTCACTGGAGAAATCGAATTATGAGCGCCATGTTCCCCGAGGAAATCGCGGACTACCTGAAGAACAATCCGAGCTTTTTCGAGCAGTACGCCGACCTGATGGCCCAGATTTTCGTGCCGCATCCGCACGGTGGACGCGCCGTATCGCTGGCCGAGCGCCAGATGCTGACCCTGCGCGAAAAGAACCGGACCACCGAAAGCAAGCTGGCCGAGTTGATCGCCTTCGGCGAGGAAAACGACGCGATCAGCGAGAAAGTGCATCGCCTGGCGGTAGCACTGATCGCCGCCGAAACTTTCCAGGCCGTGATCCACCTGCTCAACTTCCACCTGCGGGATGACTTTTCGGTGCCGCACGTCGCCCTGCGCCTGTGGGACAAGCCGGAAGGCATCGAGGACCTGCCCGAGTTCGCCGCGGTCAGCGAGGAACTGCAGGTCTTCGCCGAAACCCTGGCCCGCCCGTACTGCGGATCGACGGCCGGCTTCGGCACCGCTTCGTGGTTCGGCGAGCATGCCTCGCACATCCGCTCGCAGGCGCTGATCGCCCTGCGCAACGGCGGCGGCACCATCGGCATGATCGCGCTGGGCAGCGAGGATGCCCAGCGTTTCTACGCCGATATGGGCACCCTGTATCTCGAACGCCTGGGTGAGATGGTTTCCGCCGCGCTGGCCCGGGTGACCAAGAGCGTGCTGTGACCTCCATCGCGGCGGTCGATCCGCGTTTGGCCGACTATTTGGCCGAATTGGCGGATCAGCGGCGCATGTCGCCGCACACCGTTTCGAATTACCGCCGCGACCTGGAAAAATTGCTGGCGGCCGCCGGCGAAATAGCGCTGGCCGACCTGCAGGTCCATCATGTCCGCCGCTTCGTTGCCCAGATGCACGGGCAGGGCCTCACCGGCCGCTCGCTGGCCCGCCTGCTATCAGCCTGGCGCGGCTTTTTCCGCTGGCTGGGTGAGCGCGGCATGGTAAAGCTCAATCCCTGCGACGGCATCCGGCCGCCCAAATCGCCCCGCCTGCTGCCCAAGGCCCTGTCGGTCGATGAAACGGCCCGTCTGCTGGAATCGGTGGAGGATGACGATCCCATCCAGTCGGCCCGCGACCTGGCCATGTTCGAATTGTTCTATTCCTCCGGACTGCGCCTGTCCGAACTGGTCGCCCTCGATTGCGAGGTACTGGATGCCGTCATGAACGATGGCGAAATCCGCGTTCTCGGCAAGCGCAGCAAGCTGCGCCTGGTTCCGGTCGGCCGCAAGGCGCGCGAGGCGCTGGCTGCCTGGGCTTCCCTACGCCCGGAGCTGGCACGCTCGGATGAAAAGGCGCTGTTCGTCGGGGTTCGCGGCGCCCGCATCAGCCCGCGCATGGTCGAATCTCGCTTGGCGCGGCGCGCCATCCAGCTCGGCTTGCCGAGCCATGTCCATCCGCACATGTTGCGTCACTCCTTCGCATCGCATGTGCTGCAATCCTCGGGCGACCTGCGCGCGGTGCAGGAAATGCTCGGCCATGCCAGCATCGCCTCGACCCAGGTCTACACCCACCTCGACTTCCAGCATCTGGCCAAGGTTTACGACGCGGCGCATCCGCGGGCCAAGGCCAAGTAAGCGCTCCCCATCGGCGGGAAAGTTACAAGAAATCAAGGCTTCGTTGACGATTTCTCTACCACCCTCTATGATTGACGGTTTCGAAAAGTCGCCGGATTCAAGGAGTTTTCATGGCCATCAACCGTAACCGCCGTTCTTCCCTGGAACGCCGCTGCGTTTCCAAGTCCACCAAGCGCCTGTTCAAGGGCGATGGCAAGACCATGTTCAAGACCATGTACGCTGCCGAATGTCATCAGCGTAACCGCAAGGCCCTGGGCGCCTAAGCGTTAAAAGGTTTTATCGGGCCCCGGTTGCTGCAAGGTAACCGGGGCTTCTTGCTTTTGAGATCGGGAAAAACATGGCTCAGCTGATACTGCTGCCGGGCAAGGAACGTTCGTCATTCAAGCGCCATCCGTGGCTGTTCGCCGGTTCGGTCGGCCGGCTGGAAGGGCGGGCACGGCCGGGCGATACCGTCGAGGTGTTGTCGGACGACCTGAAGGTCCTGGGGCGGGCGGCTTATAGCCCCAGTTCGCAAATCCGGGCGCGTTTCTGGACTTTCGATCCGGAAGAGTCGGTCGACGACGCCTTCTTCAAGCGCCGTATCGCGACGGCCGTGGCCCGCCGCCAGGCCTTGCCGGAGTTGAAGGGGCAGCAGGGCCTGCGCCTGATCCATGCCGAATCCGACGGCCTGCCCGGTATCGTCGCCGACCAGTACGGCGATACGGTCGTCGTGCAGCTGACGTCGGCCGGTGCCGACAAGTGGCGCAAGGCCATCGTCGCCGGGCTGGTCAAGGCGACCGGTTGCGCCCGCATCTATGAGCGTTCCGACTCCGACGTGCGCGGCCTGGAAGGGCTGGAGCCGACGACCGGCTGGCTGCATGGCGAGGCGCCGACCGGCGGTCTGAGCATCGACGAAAACGGCGTGCAGCTGGCGGTCGATGTGGTCGGTGGCCACAAAACCGGTTTCTATCTCGACCAGCGCGACAACCGTGCCTGGCTGCGCAGCGTGGCGGCCGGCAAGGAAATCCTGAACTGCTTTTGCTACACCGGCGGCTTCTCGCTGCAGGCGCTGGCCGGTGGTGCGGCGCAGGTGCTGTCCATCGACTCGTCGGGACCGGCGCTGGCCCAGGCCCGTGCCAATCTGACGCTTAATCCGCAGTTGCCGGCCGAACGGGCCGAATGGCTGGAGGCCGACGTCTTCCAGGCACTGCGCGATTTCCGCAAGGCCGGGCGGACGTTTGATCTGATCGTTCTCGATCCGCCCAAGTTCGCGCCGTCGGCCGCCCATGCCGACCGCGCGGCGCGCGCCTACAAGGACATCAACCTGCTCGGTTTTCGCCTGCTCAAGCCGGGCGGCCTGCTGATGACTTACTCGTGCTCGGGCGGTATCGGGCTGGAGCTGTTCCAGAAAATCGTCGCCGGCGCCGCGCTGGATGCCGGGCGCGATGCCCGCATCGTTCGTCGCTTGTCCGGCACGGCCGATCATCCGGTGGCGTTGAACTTCCCGGAAGGCGAATACCTCAAAGGCTTGCTTGTCCAGGTCGATTAAACTGCGTTCGTGAATCCGCTGCGCCATTTCCTTCTCGTTGCCGCTCTCGTCTTCGCCCAGTTGTTGGCGGGGGCGCATGCCGTCGAGCATGCGGCAGGGAATGACGAAACGCTGCCGACGCACGCCTGCCAGCTGTGCCTGACCGCCCACGATCTGGGCATGGCGCTGCCTTCCGTGGCGGCCCTGCCGCCGGTGGTTGCCACGCAACTGCTGCCGGAAGTGCTTTCCTCGTATGCCCGGGAAAGCTTCCCGGCCCCCGTCGCCAGCCAGCGCGGCCCACCCAACTCCTGAAAAAGGCCGGTTTCCCGGTCCTGTTGCCATTGCCAAGGACTGCTGCCCTGCGCGCGGTCTGCCGTCATGCATTTTCAGGAGTATTCCATGCAGAAAAATATTGCCATGGTCGCCATGCTGGCTGTCGCTAGCGCGGCCCAGGCTGCCGATAACGCCGATCTGGCCGCCATTCGTGCCCAGATCGACGAGATGAAGAAATCCTACGAACAGCGCATCGCCGCGCTGGAACAGAAACTGGCCCAGGCAGAATCGCGCGGCAGCAGCCCGGCTGCACCGGTGGCGGTCGAACCCGCCCAGCCGGCGGCTGCGTCGGCGAGCAGCTTCAATCCCGAGGTGTCGCTGATCCTGCAGGGGCAGTACAAGAACATGAAGGATGTGCCGGAGCGCGGCATTACCGGCTTCTACCCGGCCGGCGGCCACGATCATGGCGATGGCGCCATTCCCGGCATCAGCAAGCGCGGCTTCTCGGTGGACCATACCGAATTGGTGCTGGCGGCCAATATCGACCCGTACTGGCGCGGGCAGGCCATCGTCGCCATGGTCGACGGCGCGGCCGAAGTCGAGGAGGCCTGGTTCCAGTCGCTCGGGCTGGGCGGCGGCATCGGCCTGAAGGGCGGGCGCTTCCGTTCCGGCATCGGCTACCTGAACGAGCAGCATCCGCACATGTGGGACTTTGCCGACGCGCCGCTGATGTATCGGGCGATGTTCGGTGACGAGGGTAGCTACGTGCAGGATGGTGTCCAGCTCAAATGGCTGGCGCCGACCGATACCTTCATCGAATTCGGGGCCGAAGCCGGACGCGGCGCCGCCATCCCGGGCACCGACCGCAACCGGAACGGCAGCGGGGCGGCGGCCGCTTTCGCCCATGTCGGGGGTGATGTCGGCATCGCCCACAACTGGCGGGCCGGTGTCTCCTATCTAAAAACCAAGGCCAGGGAGCGCGACGGGCATTTCGAGGATGTTGGCGGCGTCGAGGCGCTGGGCAAATTCACCGGCGATTCGGCGACCTGGCTGGCCGACTTCGTCTGGAAGTGGGCGCCAAACGGCAATCCGCAGTACCGGAATTTCAAATTCCAGGCCGAGTATTTCAATCGGCGCGAGCAAGGCGACCTGCTGTGCGACGACGCCGATGCGGCCAGCCCCGGTGCCTGCAGCGGCGGTGTGAATAGCCTGTACCGTACCCGCCAGT
>DATGXM010000167.1:0-1531 GCA_035298985.1 Azonexus sp.
GACATCGGGGCGGACAGCGCGGCCAGCCAGAGCGCCGAAAGCGAAGCGGCCATGCGCAGCATGCAGCGCCTGCTCGGCCTCTCCCAGCACATGCAGGACAGCATCGCCTCGTCGTCCCGGCTGGCCAATGCCGAACTGGCCAATATCGAGGAGCTGACGCTGAAGCTCGAGGTGTACAAGGTCCTGCTCGGCCTCTCCGACCTGCAGCCCGGCGACCTGCCCGACGAAACCGAATGTCGCCTCGGCCAGTGGTATTACGAAGGCGAAGGCCGTGCCGAGTTTTCCCGCCTGCCCGGCTACCGCGAAATGGAAGCGCCGCACAAGGCCGTGCACGACCAGGCCCGGCAGGCGGTCGCCTGCTATCGCAGCGGCGACCTCACCGGTTCCCTCGCCGCGCTGACCCGCATGGAGGAGGCCAACCTGACGGTAATGGCCGGCATGGAACGCATCCTGGCCAAGGGGCCGGGGCGGCTGGTCACGCCATGAGCTGCCCCGCCGAGACCCCGCGGCCACTGCCCGGCGCGGTGGATGACATCGCCACCGAAATGGGCATCGACGCCACCGAGATCGCGTCGCGCAAGGCCTTTCTCGAGCTCAGCGAAGGCGACGCCGTCCACCTGCGCCGCATCCGCGGCAAGCTGGCGGCGGCCCAGAACGGCTTTGCCGACGGCTTCTACGAATACCTGCGCCAGTTGCCGGAACTGGCCGCCCTGCTTCCCGACGACGCCACCGTCGCCCGCCTGAAGACCGCCCACACCCGCTATTTCGCCAGCCTGACCGACGGTGACTACGGCGGCGCCTACGTCGCCGGCCGGCTGCGGGTCGGCATGACCCATGCCCGCATCGGCCTGACCCCGAAATGGTATGTCGGCGCCTTCCGCAAGTACCTGTCCGACATGCTGACGGCGACGTGGGCGGCCAGCGGCCAGGATTTTGCCGCTTTCGCCCCGGCGTTCGACGCCCTGCTCAAGGTCGTCATGCTCGACCTCGGGCTGACGCTGGACACCTACATCCACGCCGACAAGCGTGCCATCGCGCTGCGCGACCGGGCCATCGAATCGAGCGTCAACGGCATCTTCATCGCCGCTGCCGCGCCCGACGACTGCCGGCTGATCTACCTCAACGCCGCCTTCTCGCAGATCCTCGGCACGCCGCGCGACCAGGTGCTCGGCCAGCCCTGCCTGTGCACCGGCGACGACGACGGCTTTGCCGTCATCCGGGCCGCCATTGCCGAAGGGCGCGACGGCTACACCACCCTGTCGCGGCAGCGCAGCGACGGCTCGCAGCAGTGGATCGAACTGTTCCTGTCGCCGGTGCGCGGCGACGCGGACAGCGTGTCGCATTACGTCGGCGTCCTCAACGACGTCACCGCCCGCAAGGAGGCCGAGGGCCAGCTCGCCTTCCTGGCCAACCACGACTCGCTGACCAACCTGCCCAACCGCAGCCTGTTCGACGACCGCCTGCGCCAGGCCCTCGCCCGCGCCGACCGCGGCAGCGGTTTTGCCGTCTGCTTCATCGACCTCGACCGCTT
>DATGXM010000168.1:0-2311 GCA_035298985.1 Azonexus sp.
GGCCGGCGGCACGTCGGCGCTGATGCCGCGGCTCAATGAACTGGCCCAGGACTTTTCGCTGACCTCGCGCCAGCTGAGCCGGGTCCTGCGCATACTCGAAGATACGCCGCAGGGCTTGGTCTTCGGCGCCCCCTCGCCGGCGCCGGGGCCGGGCGAGCCCGGCTTCAATCCGACGGGAGGGCAGTGAGGTGCGCTGGCTGAGCGGAATGCTGTGCTGCCTGCTTCTCGCTGGGTGCTTTACCGCCGGCAAGCGTGGCGGCGATGCATCGCCAATAATCTACGATTTCGGCCCGCCGCCGGCCAGCCTGCTGTCGGCGCCGCGCCAGACGCCCCTGGCGCTCGAAGTCCGGGCACCGATGTGGTTTGACAGCATGGGCATCGGCTACCGTCTGGCCTATGTCGATGCGGCGCGCCTGCGCGAATACGCCAAGGCTCGCTGGGCCGGTCCGCCTGCCCAGCTGCTGCAGCAGCGCCTGGTGCGGCAGTTGGGACTGTCGCCGTCCGGGCAGGGGCAGTCGCGCTGCCTGCTGCGTATCGAATTGACCGAATTCAGCCAGATTTTCTCGGCGCCGGATCGCAGTCGCGGCGTGCTGCAGGGCAGGGCCGTGTTGCTCGACCGGGCGCGACGCCAACTGGCCGAATTGCCGATCAATCTGGACCAGTCGGCGGTGTCGCAGGATGCGCGGGGCGGGGTGGGGGCGTTGACCGGTACGGCTGATCAGCTGGCTGCCGATCTCGCCGGCTGGGAAAGACAATTGGCCGGTACTGCGGCGACCGGGGCCTGCTTCAACTAGTTGGAGACAATGCGCTCGGCGATGCGCTGCTTGAGATCGGTCAGATTGTCGTCGAAATGCGTGTAATGCATCAGCGACAGGCCAAAAACGCAGGCGTACAGCAACAGGCTGCGGCTCTTGGCCTCGGCATCCGACATGCCCGCGGCGACGAACAGCTTGCGCGTGCATTCCAGGCGGTAGAGATCGACTTCCTCGACCACGGCGGCAGCCTGCGGATCGTGCCGCGCCCAGTCGCGCACGGCCAGTTCGATCGACATCCCCTTGCGATTGCGGCTGGCGCCATAGACTTCGATGGCGTAGTGCAACTGGTTGCGTTCGTTGCCCGGGGTGACGGCAGTGGTTTTCTCGATGTCGCGAATGCGCCCGATTTTCCATTGTCCAAGCACGGCATCGAGCAGCGCCTGGCGGTCCTTGAAGTGCCAGTAGAAACTGCCCTTGGTAACGCCGCAGCGCTTGGCCAATACTTCGACGCGCAGGCCAGTGACGCCTTCCTTGGCCAGCACGTCGATAGCCGCATCCACCCAGCGTTCCGGGTCGAGTTGGGTGCGCGCCGGCGTCACCCGGCTACGGGTTTTGGCGGGCGAAGTTTTGATCGGGGACTTGACAGGTTTGTTTTCCATACGCTACCGTATGCTTTTCCATACGACACAGTATGGTCATTGTGCTGATTGAGTGGACGTCTGTCAAACAGGCGAGTGGCTTGAACAAAAATCTAACCGAGTAAAAGGAGAAGGCTTGTGAAGATTCTGGTTCCCGTGAAGCGGGTCGTTGATTACAACGTGAAGGTCCGGGTCAAGGCTGACGGATCGGGTGTCGATCTGGCCAACGTCAAGATGAGCATGAACCCGTTCGACGAAATCGCCGTCGAAGAAGCCGTGCGCCTGAAGGAAGCCGGCGTCGCCACCGAAGTCATCGCCGTCTCCTGCGGCGTCGCCGCCTGCCAGGAAACCCTGCGTACGGCCATGGCCATCGGTGCCGACCGCGGCATCCTGGTCGAAACCGACGCCGACCTCCAGCCGCTGGCCGTCGCCAAGCTCCTCAAGGCACTGTGCGACAAGGAACAGCCGCAAGTCGTCATCTGCGGCAAGCAAGCCATCGACGACGATGCCAACCAGACCGGCCAGATGCTCGCCGCCCTGCAGAACTGGCCGCAAGCCACCTTCGCCTCCAAGGTCGTCATCGCCGACGGCAAGGCGACCGTTATCCGCGAAATCGACGGCGGCCTGGAAACCCTGGCCATTACCCTGCCGGCCGTGGTGTCCACCGACCTGCGCCTGAACGAGCCGCGCTACGTGACGCTGCCCAACATCATGAAGGCCAAGAAGAAGCCGCTCGAGACGTTGAAGCCGGCCGACCTGGGCGTGGACGTCACGCCGCGCATCAAGACGCTGAAGGTGGAAGAGCCGCCCAAGCGCGGCGCCGGCGTGAAGGTGCCCGACGTGGCCACCCTGGTGAGCAAGCTGAAGAACGAAGCGAAGGTGATCTGAGCATGGCCGCCCTTGTCATTGCCGAACACG
>DATGXM010000169.1:0-1808 GCA_035298985.1 Azonexus sp.
GGGCCGTTTTTCCCGCAGGTGGAAAACCTTGAGAACGCCGCACGGCAGAACATGGCGCTGTGGGAACAGGGCATGAAGATGCTGAGTCCGTTCGGCCACGGCGAAAGCAGCGACCTGCAGGCCATCCGGCAGGAGCTGGCCGACCTCCACGCCGAGATTGACCGGCTGAAGGAGCGGCGCGAGGAGGGGTGAGGTTTTTTATGATTGGGATATAGCCAATACCTTGATCATTTATCAAAGTATTGGCTCTAGAATCCCAGCTATTTTGTGATTGAATTGATAAAAATTATAAGTTCTTGGCACGCATTGTTGTCAAGGCTCATTATTAACTTTATTAAGCTTTTTTTTCCTTCCGGAGTGCAATTAATTTGAGCGAAGCTTAAAAGTAGCGCTTTTAGTTCTTGTTCTTTTGGGTTTCTTGGGATTTCTATTGGTTCTCTCATAATGTATATCTGGCAACTCCAGATCCACTAAAATTCTAGTGTTTTTAATTTTTATTTTTTAAGATGTCAATCTTTTTTAGCTTTCAGAACACCAGCGCATCCCCCCTTGCGTTCCCACCACAACCGCTTAATATCCGCGCAGCCAACCTGAACGGAGCCTACCCATGACTGCCATCGACAGCATCCACGCCCGCGAAATCCTCGATTCGCGCGGCAATCCGACCATCGAAGTTGAGGTTCTGACCGAAAGCGGCGGTTTTGGCCGCGCGGCGGTGCCGTCGGGGGCCTCGACCGGCACGCACGAGGCGCTGGAGCTGCGCGACAAGGACGCCAAGCGCTTTGGCGGCAAGGGTGTGCAAAAGGCCGTCGATGCGGTGAACGGCGAGATTTTCGATGCCCTGTGCGGCATGAACGCGACCGACCAGATCGACATCGACACAGCGCTCATTGACCTCGACGGCACGCCGAACAAGGCGCGGCTCGGGGCCAATGCCATTCTCGGCGTCAGCCTGGCGTGCGCCAAGGCGGCGGCGGACAGCCTCGGGATGCCGCTCTACCGCTATCTCGGCGGGGTCAAGGCCAACACCCTGCCGGTGCCGATGATGAACATCATCAACGGCGGCGCCCATGCCGACAACCCGATTGATATTCAGGAATTCATGATCATGCCGGTGCATGCGGCGGGGATGCTCGACGCCGTGCGCATGGGGGCGGAAGTGTTTCATGCCCTGAAGAAAAAGCTGCATGACGCCGGCCACAACACCAACGTCGGCGACGAGGGCGGCTTTGCCCCAAACCTGTCCAGCACGACGCAGGCGCTCGATTTCATCATGCAGGCGATTGAGGCGGCTGGCTATACGCCGGGGCAGGACATTTACCTGGCGCTCGACTCTGCCTCGACCGAGTTTTACAAGGGCGGCAAATATGTGCTGGCCGGCGAGAACAGGACGCTCGATGCTGCCGGGATGGTTGAGTATTACGCGAGCCTCGTGAAGCAATATCCGATTGTCTCGATCGAAGACGGCATGGCCGAAGACGACTGGGAGGGCTGGAAGCTGCTGACCGACACCCTCGGCCAGCACACGCAGCTGGTGGGCGATGACCTGTTTGTGACCAACCCGCACCGCCTGACCGAAGGGCTGGAGCGCGGCGTTGCAAACTCGATTCTCGTCAAGGTCAACCAGATCGGCACCCTGTCGGAAACCCTTGAGGCCGTGCAGCGCGCGCAGCGGGCGGGCTATACGGCGGTGATCTCGCACCGTTCCGGCGAGACCGAGGACAGCACGATTGCCGACCTGGCCGTGGCCACCAACGCCGGGCAGATCAAGACCGGCTCGGCCTCGCGCACAGACCGCATAGCGAAGT
>DATGXM010000170.1:0-7968 GCA_035298985.1 Azonexus sp.
GGCGCAGATTGCGTTTGAACTGGCCGCTGCAATGGGCGAGCGCGGTGTCCAGATCGCTGCAGCGGAAATACATGCTGCGCCCAGTGCGTTCGAGGTGGGTGCCGATGGGGGCCCCGGTGCGCAGCGTCCACAAGGCCGGCGAATCGTCGGGCAGATTGGGCAGGTGCAGGGCGTCCCACGGCAGCTTCCCCTGCCGGCCGAGGATGGCAATGACCTGCTGGAACAGGCCGTTCCCCGAACATTCGGGCGCCAGCAGCGGCTCGCACAGGATGAGATGCGGATGGGTCGGCAATTCCCACAACGACAGGCGGATGCCGCCCACCGAACGGCGCACATGGCGCAACGGGAAAATCGCTACCGCCTGGCCGTGGGCGAAGAGGCTAACGTAGTGGATGGCCTGGGCATCGTCGGCCAGGTGCTGCAGATAGGCCATGTGCCATTCGAAGGCGTGGATGAAGCGGGCGGGAGCCGCACGCGCCGCCAGGGCGCGCCAGTGGGGCTCGAGGAAGAGCAGTTCGGCGAGGCCCCGGCCGATCCGTCCATCCAGCCGGCCGGCCCAGGACGCGCTGCGCCAGGCCGGCTGCCGGAGGCCGTCATAGAGCAGGGTACCGTTCCCGTGCGCTTCAAGACCTCTCTTCATCGCATTTCCCCTCGTTTACAGATGTCTGCGCCGGGACCCGGAAGGGCGGCCGGGATCAGCCTAGGTGATAGCTGTGGAGCTATGACATATGGGCATATAGTCCGAACGGCACCGGGTTTTTCCCGGCCGGAAAAGATGAAAGCCCCGCGCGGGGGAAGGCACGAGGCTTTCGAGGCGGCGGAGTCCCGAGGGAGAGAAGGAGTGCCGCCCAAGCTGACGGGGGACATCAGCCATGACTCACGATAAAGAGACGCATTCGCGAATTCAAGTAACGGATTGCAACAGAATGTGCCGACATGTTGGCGTTCCGCTGGCACTGGACTGCGCCGCCCGTCTCAGTTGAAGTGGCTGCCCGGATCGAACAGGCTGTCCGGCAGATCCATGCCGCGTTCGATGAGGCGTTCCGCGAAGCGGGGCCATACGCCGGTGGCGCAGGAATAGCCCTGGACAGTGCCGTCCTGGCCGCTGGCGGTTGCCTGGAAACGGAATATTTCCTGGCAGACGATCTTGCCGTCGCGCATGCCGGTCACTTCCTGCAGACTGAGCAGCTTGCGCTGGCCGTCGCCCAGGCGGGAAAGATGCACGATCACCGGCAGTGCCGCGGCAATCTGCCGGCGGGCGGCCTGCGGCGACAGGTCGTGGCCGGCCGTGGCGATCATGTTGGTCAGCCTTTCCAGCGCTTCCTGCGGCGATTCGGCCTGGATGACGGCCAGCGAACCGGGCTGGCCGGCGCTCATCGCCTGCAGCAGGGCCAGGCTTTCGGCGCCGTGCAGGTCGCCCAGGACCAGGCGGTGCGGCCGCAGGCGCAGGGCGTTGGCGAGCAGCGCACGCGGCCCCACTTCGCCGTGGTCGGCACTGTCCGGGGCCCGGGTTTCCAGGCGCATGACGTGGGGCTGGCCGAGGTGCAGCTCGCTGCCGCTTTCGATGGTGACGATGCGTTCGGCCGGCGGAATGTAGCCGGCCAGTACGTTGAGCAAGGTCGTCTTGCCGCTGTCGCGGGGGCCGCAGATCAGGATATTGACCCGGGCGCCGACCAGGCCTTCGAGCAGCAGTGCCACGTCGGGCGACAGGCTGCGGCAGCGCTCGACGAGTTCCTTCATCTGCAGCGGCGGCGCGCCGCGGCGGATCGACAGCAGGGGACCGTCGAGCGCCACCGGCGGGATGATGGCATGGACCACCGAACCGTCGGGCAGGTGCGCTTCCGCCATCGGATTTTGCTCGTCGATGCGGCGGCCGTTGCGGCCGACGATCTTGGCGATGATGTGCAGCAGATGGCGGGGATCGGAAAAGGCGATGCCCGTCTCTTCGCAGCGACCGTCCCGCTCGACCTGGATGGGCCGGCAGCCATTGACCAGGATGGCGGAAATGCCGGGGTCGGCGAGCAGCGGTTCGAGCGGGCCGAGACCGAGCATTTCGTCCTGGATGTCGCGGATCAGCAGGCGACGCTCGTTGTCGTTGATGACCAGCGACTCGTCGGCGACGATGCGTTCGACCAGCGCCGCGATCTCCATCCGGGCGCGGTCGGGCCCGACCGTATCGAGCGAGGTGGGATCGACGTGCTCCAGAATCTTGTGCCGGAGGTGGTTCCGCATTTCGTTGTCCCCTGCGCTCGGCCTTAGCGGCGCGCGGGTGGGCGGGGATTCGGGATACCGGGTTTGCCGTTCGTGCACGAGCATGGTCATATCTCCTGGAGCTGGGTTGAATGCTGGTTTGAATCGGTGATGGCGTTGCCCGGGCCGCAATTCATGCGCTGTGCCTGCCGGTCAGTATGTCCTGGGCGAATTCGAGCAATTCCTCGGGGCTGGGGTCACCCCAGGTTTCCTGGGCCAGCCAGCGGAAAAAGGCGGTCTGCGCCAGCCGGGTCGTCTTGCCGTCTAGGCGCAGCGCGGGGACGCCCTGGCCGGCGTTGTAACGTTCGGCGAGATCCGCCTGTTCATCGGCGTTGAGTTCGCGGAAGTAATGCTCGGCCTGGTTGAGTTGCCGGGCAGCGTAGGCTTCCTTGATGTCGATCGGCCGTGCCGCACCGGGCGCCGCCGCAGGCGTGGGCTGGCTCTTGCCGTCGTCGCCGTAGCGGTGGTTCAGGGCCTGGCGGAAATAGGCGGCCGGCTTGGCCAGGCGCAGCAGATTGGTGTCGGCCATACGGCGCCGGGTGTAGTCCAGCGCTTCCCGGCAGCGCTCCGGCGTATGCGTGGCGAGCAGGCGGCGGGTTTCCGACTGGGGCACGCCGAGGGCGACGATGTCGAGCAGAATTTCCTTCTGGCTGTCGTCGGGCAGGGCCGTCGTCGGGCCGGCCTTGCGGTCGACGTCGAAGCGGATGGTGGATACCCGCTTGCCGATCTTTTCCTCGATCAGCGCGATGGTGTGGTTCGATTCCGAATTGATCTCGGCGACCGCCGGATTGACCACCTTGGATTTGAAATACTTGTATTCGAGATAGGTCGAGTTTTCCGGCGTGTCCCCGAGCACGATGTCGCGGAAAGCCCGCCATTCGACTTCGGCCGTCTTGCCGATGCGCTCGAAGCGCACGCAGAACTCCCAGATGGCGAGCGACGAGGCGCGCCGGAAGCGGCGCACGACGTTCATGTCGATCATCGCGTAGATCTCGGGGTTGATCATGTACTCGCGCATCTGCGAGCTGATCTGGTAGCGCACCGCATCGTTGCGGATTTCGATTTCCGGAAAGAGCACCGAGGCCTTCCACTGCACGCGCTTGTCGGCCGGTGCGATGACGTCCCATTCGAAGACGACGTGCATCAGGGCTTCGGCCGATTCCTTGAGGTACTGGCGGTTGTTGGAGTCGAAGCCGATGTTGGCGGCCAGCTTCTTGATGCCCAGTTCCCACCAGCCGTCCGCGTTCGGCTGCGTTTCGATGGCGTGCTTGAGCCAGGCGTTGCCGATCTTGCGATGGAGCAGGCTGAGCGGCGACTTGGGCTTGCTATGCACGACCTGGACGGCCTTCCGGAAGGCGTCCGGTGTCTCGCGGGTGGCGAACAGCGAAAGTTGTCCTTCGGGTACGAAGCGTTGTTTTGGCATCTGCGTTGGGGTTGGGGTTTTCGGAACGAAGCAGTAAAACCTGGGCGCCGTTTGTGACCTTTATGTATCCACTTTCTGTTTACACAGCTTTAGCGGGTGCAATTGGCCGCGGGACAAGGCTTCGCACGGGTTCAGGTGGCTGCTTATGGGCTTTTCGGTGATTCTCCGTGGGGCTTGGGGTGGCTGGATATGGTTTTGAGGTTGCCGTTCGTGAGGACTGGGGTGCTGGAATATGGTCCTTCAGGTGACGCTTTGTGGGACGAGGCGGCCTTGGATTTTTCAGGTTGCTGGTTATGGGAAGAAAAACCGGTTTATGACGCCAAATCGGGTGAAAAAGCCGGAAAACTGGCCGAATCCGGCTTAAGCCACCGCCTTTTGGCGGCCCGGCTCCCATAAGCGGTGACGTATCCCGATTGCCGGGCAAGTGCCTCCGCAGCTGGGCGCCGGAAGGCTATTCTCGGTATTCCAGGGGAATGAATCTGTCGGCCTGCCGGCCGAATCGAGTCGGATTTCAGGTCGAGGCCGGACAGTGTTTTCCTACTGACGGGCAACTGCGTGGCAATTCGCCGCGCAGGGGGCTCAACAGCAAGCGATGGGTTCGCTGGGGGCCGGCGGGAGGCGGCGCCGGGTGCGTCGCGCTGGGTCCTGCCTCAGTGAGCGGCAAGGCCGCAATGCGCCCTGCCAGACCCTTGTCCTGCGGGTTGGCCAGGGCGCGGTCACCGGCGTTTATCCGGCTTGGGAAGGGACCAGTCCCGGCTCCTCATGCCTGGGCGCCCATCCCGCCCGGCAGAGGCAGTCCCTCCGCTTGCTGCGAATACGTCCTAGAAGCGCAGCGTCACCGAAACGCCGGCCAGGTTGTCGTGGTAGGTCAGGCGGTTGATATTGCTCGAGCGTTGCTCGCGGGTCAGGTGGGCGCCGACATCGACGGTCGGCAGCGGACGCCAGGCCAGGTTGAGCTGGGCGGTGTACACGTTGTCCTCGCGGGTCTGGGCCGTCGGCTGGACCGGTCCGCGGAAATCGCGGCGGCCGGCATCGAGCCTGAGACGCAAGGTGGTCTTGTCGCTGATCAGCCAGCCCGGAGTCAGGCTGATGTAATCGTAGGAGTAGTAACTGCTGCTGGCGTTCTGATAGGAGTAAAGATCGCGGCCGGCGGCCAGCGTGAATTGCAGCTTGCCGGTGGGTTGCCACAGATAGCTCAGGCGGCCGACCGCGCCGGAAAAGTCGCGCTGCCCGTAATGCTTGTGCTCGCGGTCGAGGTAGCCGATCCGGCCGTCCAGCGTGGAATGGCCGGTGACGCGCCACAGGCCGCGCAGTTCGGTTTCGCTCTGGTCGTAGCGGTCATCGAGCAGGGTGCCGTTGTTCAGCGTGCGGTCGCTGTATTCGCCGCGCGATTCGCGCTGCACCAGGGTCAGCGAGTTGTCGGCCGCGGTGACGTACTTGACGCCGGCTTCGACGCTGTCCTGAACGTAGTTGCCGACTTCGACGAAGCCACCGCTATTGTTCACGCGGCTCTGGATGAGTCCGCCGACCAGATGCCAGGCACCGCCGGCCGCCCAGTCAACGGTAGCGCGGCGGACTTCGTTGATCTGCACGTTACGGCGGTTCTGCGTGGTCAGGTCGGCGAAATTGCTCGGCAATTCGGCGCGGTCGGCATAGAAGGTGCCGGTCAGACTGGGCGTCAGCGACCACAGCCAGGCGCCACGGTAGTCGAGCGCCGTGAAACTGAGGAAATCGTATTCCTGGTACTGGTAGCGCGTGCCGGTCAGGTCGAGCTGGAAGCGCTGCAGCGAATAGCTCTTGTCGATGCTGACTCCGGCAAAGGCCGTGTAGATGAAGTCGGAGCGCGAGGTCTTGCCGGCGACCGGGACCGGCCGGTCGGAAGCGAGGCGGAACAGGTTGTCGTCGTAGGTGACGGAAGTGCCGGCGACGACATTGATGGCGTCCTCCGGGCCGGCCCAGACGCTGCCCGGTGCGGCGCAGGCGATGAGCAGGGCCGCGGCGGCCGCCGCTTCGGAGCGCTTCACCCAGAATGCCGTATTGATGTTACGTCTTATTTTCATGTTTCACCGCGATGTATTGAAAGAGAGTAAAAAACGGCCATCGAATGATTCCGAACCTGGACGGCACGACTTTATTATTATTAATAATAACATCAAGTTATTCATGCTGTGAGGCCTGTCGCCGCAGTCTGAAAATATCCGGAATATTTCCCGTTGCGAATATGCATGGCGAATTTCATAAGCGCGATTATTCTTGTAGGAATGTTCTGTCAGCTATAAGCCCGCCTTCTGACGTTGAATAAGTATTTGACTGATAGATTCGGTATGAACCATTCAAGATAATGACGTTGTCGGCTGTAATGCTTTGATTTTTGTGGGTTGCCGGCAAACCGAAAATGTTTGATGGCGAACGCCAGATTACCTTGGCCGCACGATGCGGCAGTCAATTCGAAATTATCTTGGAGGAAATCTACATGCTGCAATTTGAACAATTGAGCGCAATGTCTGAAACCAGCCGCAATGCCACCCGTCAGTTGGCCCAGGCTACCCTCGAAGGCCAGGAAAGAATGCTCCGCGTCAACATTGATGCCATGGAGGAATTCATCAAGGCCGGTGGCGAACAGCTCAAGGAAACCTGTGCCGACATGACCCTGCTCGATTCGGCCAAGATCTGGCCGCAGGTCGTCATGAGCAACATCCAGCGCAGCACGGCGCTCAACCTGAGCCTGATCGAAATCACCCGGCGCATGCAGCTGGGCCTGACCTGTGCGGTCGAGGAAAACCTGCGCGCCCTGCGCGACGGCACCCTGGAAGCGGTCGAGGTCTATAGCGCCGCGGCCAAGAGCTTGCCGGCACAGGCCGAGGGTGGCAGCCGTTCGCTCAAGCAGGCGGCCTGAGGCGGCCGGCCACCTCGTTCGCCATGCGAACAGCTTCGATGAACAAGGAAATCATGAAATTTCCGGGAAGCAGTCTTTCGTCCCGGTCGCCGGCTGACTGCCGGCGGCCGATGACGGAAGGGATACGCGTCGTACCGTCCGTCCCGCTTCCGGCGTGCTGTCCGCCGGAGTCCGGGGTGAGTTCGGCGCTGGCCAGGTTCCTGCAGACAAGCGCCGCTTCCTTGGGATTAGCGAGCCATGTCTGTGCCTGTCCGGCGTATAGGGCATAAGCATAAATCTGTGGAAAAATTATCAACAATGATAAATTTCCAGTGCATCCGACGGGCGAAATGAGTAATATCAGGGATACGACAGATGGATCAGGGACCTGGGGCGGTCCAGTCGCTTACCCGCACATATGCCACGGAAAAACCATGCTAAAAATACTCCTTGCAGATGATCACGCGGTAGTCCGGGGGGGAATCCGAAAGTTTCTGGAAGGGACCAGCGACATCGAGCTCGTTGCCGAAGTCGCCACTGGCGAGGAAACGCTCGCCGAAGTCCGGAAAAACGAGTGGGATGTCCTGCTGCTCGATATTTCCCTGCCCGACCTGAATGGTCTGGAAGTCCTGAAGCGGGTCAAGCGCGAGCGTCCCGCGCTGCCGGTCCTGGTCTTCAGCATGTATTCGGAAGACGATTTCGCGGTGCCGGCCTTCGATGCCGGCGCGGCCGGCTACCTCAGCAAGGACAGCCCGCCGGCGCAGATCCTGACCGCCATCCAGACGGTTGCCAGCGGCGTCTCCTATGTCAGCCCGACGCTGACCCAGCGTCTGCTCAACGGCACCCTGTCGGGGGGCAAGCGGCATCTCTACGAATCGCTGTCGCGGCGGGAAATGGAAGTCCTGCTGATGCTGAGCAAGGGCGTCTCGCTGACCAAGATCGGCGAACAGCTGCACCTCAGCGTCAAGACCGTCAGCACCTATCGCAGCCGGGTCCTGGAAAAACTCAATCTGGCTTCCAACGCCGACCTGACCCGCTACGTCATGCAGTACAAGCTCGGCTGATGCCGGCCTGGACCGGCCTGCCTGGCCGGTCCCTCCGCCCCGCGGGGCGCTCCCCTATCGGAAAAAACCGGCGCATCTCGTTGATGTTTCCGGCACAGGTCGGCCGCTGCGCCGACAGATGCCTGCGAGCCAAATTCCGACAATACGTTCTCGACCATTCAATCCCGGACGCATGTTTCTGTCGCCAGGAGGCAGCGGCATCGCGCTCGGAGTTCCAGGGAGCAGAACTCAATGAATCAGCTGGCTGAGGTAATCGACGACAGGGTGCGTAACGGCGAGGACGATACGGGGATCGTCGAGCAGGCGAAGCAGGAATGGGAATCGGCGGTCGACCTGCTGCCGCAGGTCATCTGCCT
>DATGXM010000171.1:0-6820 GCA_035298985.1 Azonexus sp.
GCGAAAGGTGGCGAATGCCAGGCGCGGCGGAATTTTCAGCGCTCGAGTCGGGGGCAGGCCTTGCGCGGCGCGCATCCGGGCCAGCCAGTCGGCGAAGCTGACCGTGCCGAAACCGACGATGTCGAGCGTTTGCCGGGTGTCGGGACTTGCCAGGCAACGCAGTACGGTGGCGGCGACGTCGGCGATGTGGATGGGCTGCAGCATTTGCTTGCCGTCGCCGATTAGTGGTACGACCGGCAGGGCGGCGAGGTGCAGAAACAGGCTGCTGCTGGTGCCGCCCCGACCGTAGATCAACGAAGGACGGAGCACGAACCAGTCGAGGTCGAGCGCCCGCAAGGCGTCGTCGGCCGTCCGCTTGCTCAGGTGGTAGGTGGAAAACGCAGTGTGATCCGCGCCCAGAGCCGAAATCTGGATGACGCGCCGGATGCCGGCCGTGGCGCAGGCCTGGAAGAGCGCCGTCGGCGCGTCGCGGTGCAGCGGGGCGAAGCGCTGACGCCCGGTTTCACCGACGATGCCGACACTGTTGATTACGGCGTCGATGTCCCGCAGGTGGGGCTGCCAGTAGGCCGCATCGGTCATATGCAGGAAATCGCAGCCGGTGCGGCGCGAGGCGGGAACGATGCGATGGCCGACCTGCGTCAGCGCGGCGGTGAGATTGCGTCCGACGAAGCCGTCGGCGCCGGTGAGTAGGATGTTCATCGTGCACCGCCGAGGGGGCGGGCGATTGCAATGAAACGGCCGAGGCGCCGGCCGACGATCCACAATCCAAACAGCAAGCCGCCCAGGCTGGCGATCAAGCCGACACGCAGTTTGGTAGCCGGATCGCCGCTCGGAACGAGCAGATCGATAACGAGGACGCAGAGCAGCGGCGCCAGCGCCAACATGATCTGGCTGTAACTGCGCCAGAAAGCCGCTGATTCGCTATCCGGACATAGCTGTTCGAGCAGGCCGCCGAGCGGCCGACTCAAGACGCGCAGAATGAGGAGGCTGAACAGGGCGCTGATCAGGCATTCAAGAAGCAGGGACAGGGCGGTGGGCATGGCAGTCTCCACGGATTGGGATGACTGCAGTTTCGGCTGGTACAGGCGGCAAGGGCCTCCGTTTTGATCGAAACGGAGCGCAATTCGGTTCCGAAATGATCGTTTCGGAAGCGAAATTGTGGTTCAAGCGTGTTTTTTGGCCAAATTCACCTTGCGGTACTGGCCGGGCGTCATGCCGTCGACTTCGCGAAATGCCTCGTAGAAATTCGATTGCGACGTGAAGCCGACATTCAGTCCGACCGACAGCACCGAGGCAGACGGCTCGGCGAGCAGCATCTCGCGTGCGGCGCCGATGCGCCATTCACGCAGATAACGGGCAAAGCCTTTGCCGAGGCGGACGTTGAGCAATTCGGAAAGCTGATGCGGGCTCAGTTCAACCCGTTCGGCCAGCGAAGCAAGATTCAGATCGGAATCGGTATAGAGGTGTTCTTGCTGCATCAGCGCTTGCAGCCGCGCTTCGACACTCGCGCAGTCGACCTGTCCGAGCGTAGACACGGCATAAGCGGCGCGGGCCGCTTCGCCGACTTCGCCGGACAGGCTGGGCCGCCGGCCGAGGGCGAGCTGGACGAGCAGGAAGGCGAGGCCGATGGCCGTGGCGTACAGGCTGTAAAACAGTTTGCCCGGGAGTCCCGCCTGCGACAGACCGAGGCCGGCGACGCTGAGGGCGATGGCGAAGACGCCGCCCAGCAGCAGCATTTCGCGGCGAAAACCGGCACGCTTCTCGCGCAGGGCGTAGAGACTGCGCCCAAGCCAGACCAGATAGCCGGCACCGACGATGAAAGCCGTGGGGAGGGCGGCGGGTGCCGGCAGCAAGGGGGCGAGCGCAATTGGCAGGAGGTGCAGGACTTGCCTCGGCATTGGGACGGTCGGTCGTTCCGGGTGCAGTAGCGGGCGGGCGAACAGGAAAAAGGCCGGGGCAACGACAAACAGTGCGCTACGGTAGGGAAGGCTGTCGATCCACGGCAGGTCGAGGTCGAGCCAGGCGAAATGCGCCAGTTGCAGGCCGGCCAAGGCCGTCAGCAGCAACAGGCCCATACGGCGGGCGCTGACCAGCTCGCGATAGGTGTCGTCACGGAAATGCGTCAGGGCCAGCGTGAAGGCACTGAACAGGGAGAAACCGGCGAACAGGATGGCGAGTTGGGTCACGATGGGCGTCACTGAAACGGGACGGCACGCTTCGATAAGTTCAGGCCGCCGTCATGCGCCCGGAAAGATAGCACGGGCCAAACGGCAAGCGGTCAGACGCGCGGCAAGATCGTGAAAAACGGAGAAAGCGGGCAGCGTGCCTCGGCCGTCAGCGTCTGGAGGTCGCATTTGCGGTGTTTCTTTTTCTTCTTCAACTTCGGACAGTCCTTGCACGGCGGGTCCGATTTGCAACATTTCTTGCTCATGGCCGCACCTAGTTCCGGCGCGCCACCCAATAGCTCGCACCGACCGGGCCGTAGCGTTCGGCATGCGGCTCGTCGCGGACCAGGGTGAATTCGTCGCCGGCTTGCAGGTGGCGGGTGTCCGGACCGACTGTCAGCCACATCTCGCCGCGCACCACCCGTGCCTTCACGGCGAACGGGTGGGTGTGCGACTCGACGATGGCGTCGGGCGGCCAGGTGCGTTCCAGGACTTCGTCGTAGCCTTCGGCGAGTGCTTGCCGCTCGAAAATCTGGAAGTCGCGGAGCGTCATGGCGACTGGCTCAGAGCACGGCCAGTGCGGCGGCGTAGTCCGGCTCGTTCTTGATTTCCGGCACCAGTTCACTGTGGATGACCTTGCCGTTTTCGTCGACGACGACCACGCCGCGGGCGGCGACACCGGCGAGCGGGCCGCTGGCGATGGCGACGCCGTAGGCTTCGAGGAAGTCACGGCCGCGCATGGTGGACAGGGTGATGACGTTGTCCAAGCCTTCGGCGCCGCAGAAACGGGCCTGGGCGAAGGGCAGGTCGGCCGAGATGCACAGCATGGCGGTATTCGGCAGGCCGTTGGCCTTGGCGTTGAACTGGCGGACCGACATGGCACAGGTTGGCGTGTCGATGCTCGGAAAGATGTTGAGTATCTTGCGCTTGCCGGCGAAGCTGGCCAGGGTGACGTCGGACAAGTCCTTGGCCACCAGCGAGAAGGCGGGGGCGGTGTCGCCATTTTTCGGGAATTGACCAGCGACGTTGATGGCGTTGCCGCCCAGGGTAACGGTTTGCGACATGGGGTTTCCTTATTGGTGTTGAAATCGGAGGCCCCGTTTGACGGGGACGCTTCGCTTTGGTTCAGCGAGCAGAGGTCTGATCAGAAAGCGAATCCGGCCGCCTTGGTTGGCGGTTTTGTCGAATAGGCGCAGCTATGGGGCGGCGTCAGCCGGCCGAAGAGCTCGCCCGGTTGTGAGTTGTAGTGGGGTCTTGGCGGTGAGTGACCCGACGGCCCCAGTGCGGAAAGCTGTGGAAAGCGATTGTTGGGATGTGCTTTGTATCAATGCTGATGTGGTTCCAAAAGCAAAATGGCGCATCGTCGCGATGCGCCATTGCGTCGTTCCGGGGCGGCCTGGCGGCCGTCGGCAGGTTATTTTTCAGCGTTTTGGGCAGCGCCCGGACGAGCATTCTTCGGGCTCATCAGCATGACGTGCAGCAGGCGATTGCCGCACTCGAGTGCCCAGGCGATGGCCTTGCCGGTGCTGGCGACGATCAGGTTGCGGGTTTCCTTGCGGAAGTGAAGGAGGGTCTGGACGAGGACCATGGCGAGAACCACGGCGGAGACATAGAGGTTCAGATCGCTGTTCATGTGCTGTTCCATATAGTTTGTGTTGGACGGCCGCCACTATAGGGCAGCATGCTGCGTTGCAACAAACGATGATTTGTCAGTCGATGCGTGAGAAAATTTCAGCCGTATGCCTTATCGACTGCCTCCCCTGAATGCCTTGCGCGCCTTCGAGGCCGCTGCCCGCCACCTGAGCTTCAAGCTGGCCGGCGAGGAACTCGCCGTGACGCCGACCGCGATCAGCCACCAGATTCGCAGCCTGGAAGACCATCTCGGTTTTCCGCTGTTCCACCGCCTGACGCGGGCCATCGAGCTGACCGCCAAGGGGCGGGCGATGCTGCCCAAGGTACGCGAGGGGCTGGATGCCTTCGCCGCGGCCATCGAAAGCACGCGCCGCCACGACGAGGGCGGCCGCCTGCTCGTCTCGTCGCCGCCGACCTTCCTGGCGCGCTGGCTGATCCGCCATCTGCCCGGCTTCGCGGCACGGCATCCGGACATCCAACTGCACATGACGGCCTCGCTGGCCATGATCGACCCGCCCGATGCCGAGGGGGCGGTTGCCAGCGACGAGGCAGATGGGGCGGCGGAAGAGGCCGCCGTATCCATCCGTTTCGGCCGCGGCCAGTATCCCGGTTGCCAGGTCGAACGCCTTTTTTCGCCGGTCTATACGGCGGTGTGCAGTCCGCGCCTGCTGTCCGGCACGCAGCCGCTCAGGGTCCCGGCCGATCTGGCGCAGCACGCCCTGTTGCACGACGACACCATCCCCGAACTGATGGTGCGGCCAACGTGGGACGAATGGCTGAGCCTGGCCGGCGTCAGCGGCATCGACAGTAATGCCGGCATGCATTTCAGTGATTCCGGGCTTGTACTGTCGGCAGCCATCGACGGCGTCGGCGTCGCCCTGGCCTCCAAACCGCTGATCGAGGCCGAAGTGGCGGCCGGGCGGCTGGTCGAGCTGTTCGATATCGTCATTCGCCGGCCGCAGGCCTATTTCCTGGTCATCCCCGAGGTAGTTGCCGAGCAACCGGTGGTGCGCGCCTTCCGCGAATGGCTGCTCGACGAGGCGGCGCGCATGGCCGATACCCCGACGCTGGGGGCTTGAGCCGGCCCGCAGTCAGGAAGCCGCCGGATGCAAGCGTTTGTGCAGCCGACGGATGCCAGCAGCGGCCTAGGGCTTTCCATCGTGCGCGTCCACGGCCACGCCGGCGACATCGCCCTGGAGGACAACCCGGACGGGCGCGGCCTGCGCGTGGTGGTACGGCTGCCGGCGGCCTGAGCCGCTACTTCCAGTTACTTCTTCTTGCTGCCGATTTTCGATTCCTGGCCGGCCATCAGGCGCTGGATGTTCTGCCAATGCTTGCCGATCAGGGCCATGCCGAGGATGCCGACGACGATGGTCTGGTTGGTGGCGCCATGCATCAGCACCGCGATGACCGGTGCGGCCCCGGCGGCGATCAGGGCGGCGAGCGACGAGTAGCGGGAGACGTAGGCGATTAGCAGCCAGGTGCCGGCGACGGCCAGGCCGAGCACCGGGTCGAGGGCGAGCAGCACGCCGGCCGCGGTGGCGACCCCTTTGCCACCCTTGAATTTCAGGAAAATCGGGTAAAGGTGGCCAATGAAAACGGCCAGTGCGACGAGGGCGATCATCGTGTCGCTGAGCCCCATCTGGCGGGCAACGATAACGGCGACCGCGCCTTTCAGCGCATCGCCGATCAGCGTCATCAGCGCCGCCTTCTTGTTGCCGCTGCGCAACACGTTGGTTGCCCCCGGGTTGCCTGAGCCGTAAGTGCGCGGATCGGCCAGTCCGAAGACCTTTGACGAGATCATCGCGAAGGGAATGGAACCAAGCAGGTAGGCGGCAAGCAGGGCGAGGGCGTTTTGCATGGGGAATTTGTGGCTCTAGGGGTACAATCGCGGCGAATTTTACACCTCAGCTGCGGTCGACCGCCCCATGGATATCATTTTCATCGAAGAACTGCGCGCCGAAACGTGGATAGGGATCTATCCGCGCGAAAAGGCCATGGCCCAGACGGTCGAGATTTCGCTGCAGATCGGGGTGTCCACCACGTCGGCCGGGGCCAGCGACGATATCCGCGATACCGTCGACTATGCGGTGGTCGTCGAGCGCCTGCGAGCCGACCTGGCGGCCAGCCACTTCAACCTGCTGGAAAAGCTGACCGAGCACATCGCGACCTTCCTGCTCGAGAACTTCGCCGCCCAGTGGGTGCGCGTCTCGGTCGCCAAGCTGGGCATGATGCCGGGCGTCAAGCGCGTCGGCGTGATCATCGAACGCTCGATCTGACGGCGATAAAAAAGCCGGACAAATCCGGCTTGGCAAGCGCCTGCTGGCCGACGGGGTCAGAGAATGACCGCCAGCTCCTCGCGCTGTTCCAGTTCCTGGCAGAAGTCGGACATTTCGGGGCCGAGCGCATCACGCGCCGACAGCACGCCGATCGGCCGGCCATCATCGAGTACGACGGGCAGATGGCGGAATCCGCCCTCGTACATCAGGTGCAGGGCATGCGCGAAGGGCCTGTCCGGGCTTATGGTTTGCGGAGCGGCGGTCATCACCGAACGGATGGGCGTGGCGTCGGCATCGAGGCCGGCGGCCAGTACCTTGAACGTCAAATCGCGTTCGGTGCAGATGCCGAGCAGCTTGCCGCTGTCCGGCGATACGATCAGCACGGCTCCGTCGCCGTTGTCACGCATGTGGGCGGCCACCGCCCGGACGCTCTTCTCCGGGGTGGTGGTCAGGAATTGACGATTCTGGATTACCGTGATCACGGCACGATGCGGCATGGTTCGTCTCCTTGGTTGGGTGAGGCCGCAATGAGAGACCAACGTTGTTGGACAAAGTTCGGGGCCACCGGTGTTTGCCGCCATCAAAAATTCTGATTGCGGCGCCACCACCGGCCTTCATTTCAGTGCGGCTTCGACTACCTTGGGTTGCAGCACGCGCAGCAGGTCGTGCGGGTGGATGCCGACCAGGAAGCCGCGTCTACCGCCGTTGATGTAAATCAGCGGCAGGTCGAGGATGCTCTTTTCG
>DATGXM010000172.1:0-2005 GCA_035298985.1 Azonexus sp.
TGGGCATCACGCAGGTGGTGCCGTTCCCGACTTCCGGCGTCATGCCGGTGACCCGCGCCTACCAAGCGCTGCTGAAAAAATACCAGCCGGACGCCGAGCCCAACGTCTCGAGCCTGGAGGGCTACCTCTACGGCAAGGTGCTGGTCGAGGTCTTGAAGCGGGCCGGCCCGAAGCCGACGCCGCAGGCCCTGGTCAAGGCTCTTTCCGCAGCACCGTTCGAACTCGGCGGCTACCAGATCAATTTCGCTTCCGGCAAGCATGAGGGCAGCGACTTCGTCGAACTGACCATGATCGGTGCCGGCGGCAAACTCATACGCTAGGAGAGACTCCATGCAAACCCATATCGACGTGCGCAACGTCCAGAAAGTATTCAAGACCCCGGGCGGCGATGTCGTCGCGCTGAAGGACATCAACCTGGCCATCCAGCCCGGCGAGTTCGTCTGCCTGCTCGGCCCCTCCGGCTGCGGCAAGTCGACCCTGCTCAACGCGGTAGCCGGCTTCCAGCCGCCGTCGGCCGGCGAGATCGTCATCGAAGGCAAAACGATTCTCAAACCGGGGCCGGACCGCGGCATGGTCTTCCAGGAATACGCGCTGTTTCCGTGGATGACCGTGGCGCAGAACATCGCCTTCGGCCTCGAGGTCCAGAAGAAGGACAAGGCCGAGATCGACCTGACGGTCAGCCAGCTGCTCGATCTGCTGCACCTCAAGGATTTCCGCGACCGCTTCCCCAAGGACCTGTCCGGCGGCATGCGCCAGCGCGTCGCCATCGCCCGCGTGCTGGCCCTCGACTCACCGATCATGCTGATGGACGAACCCTTCGGCGCCCTCGATGCGCTGACCCGGCGCAACCTGCAGGACGAACTGCTGCGCATCTGGGAAAAGCTGGGCAAGACCATCCTGTTCGTCACCCATTCGATCGAGGAATCGATCTACCTGGCCGATCGCATCGTGGTGATGACCTATCGCCCCGGTACGGTCAAGCGCGACCAGAAAGTCGACATGCCGCGGCCGCGCGATCCGTCGTCGGCCGCCTTCAACGACCTGAAGCGCGAACTCGGCCATCTGGTCATGGAGGAGCAGCAACGCCATGCCAACGCCGAGTTGAAACTGGCGGCGGTCGACTGAAATCAAAACTAGCCGGTAGGATGGCGGCATGACTTCCCTCGACTCCGCCATCCGCCCCCAGCGCCGCGTCCTGCTTCTGTCCGGCGCGGCGCTGGCGTTGTGCCTGCTGCTCGGCTGGCTGGCCTACCGGGCGCTGTTCGCCATTTATCTCGACAACGACCGGCGGCAGGCGGCCCAGCGCCTCGACGCCTTTGCACTGTCGCTCGATGCCACGCTGTCGCGGCACGAATCACTGCCCGGCCTGCTGGCGCTCGATCCTTCCCTCGCCGCCGTACTGCGCGAGCCGGACAACCCGCAGCGCATCGCCGCCGCCAATGCCTATCTCGAAGCGGCGCAACAAGGGGCGGCCGTCGCCGTCAATTTCCTGATCGACGCCCAGGGCAAGACCGTGGCGGCCAGCAACTGGCGCCAGCCGCAAAGCTTCGTCGGCCACAACTACGCTTTCCGGCCGTATTTCCGCGATGCCCTCGACAAGGGGCTGGGGCGCTTCTACGGGGTGGGCGTGACGACCGGCGAACCGGGCTATTTCCTGGCGGCACCGGTGCGCGAGGCGGGCCGGACGCTCGGCGTCATCGTCCTCAAGCTGGGGCTGGAGAGCATGGAGCAGGCCCTGGGCAAGGGGGGCGACACGCTGCTGCTGGCCGATGGCGACGGGGTCGTTTTCCTCTCCGCCAACCGGCAATGGCGTTACCGCACGCTGGGACGGCTCAACGACGCGGTGACCGAGCGCCTGCGCCAGACGCAGCAATACGGCAGCCAGCCGCTGCTGCCCCTGGCCGACCAGGCGCTGCCGCTCAACGCCGTGCAGCCGGTGCGTGTGGCGCTGCCCGGCGAGACGCCGCGCGAGCGGCTCATCCACGCCCGGCCGGTGGGGACGCTG
>DATGXM010000173.1:0-6935 GCA_035298985.1 Azonexus sp.
CGAGAAGAGCAGCCGTATCGGCGGCCTGCTTGGCTTCGGCATCCCGGACTTCAAGCTGAACAAGTCGGTCATCGACCGCCGCGTGTCGCAGATGCAGGCCGAAGGCGTGACCTTCAAGACCAAGGTCATCGTCGGCGACAAGAACATCCCGGCCGGCATCAACAACGATGCCACCGAAACCGTTTCGGCCGAGCAGCTGAAGAAGGATTTCGACGCGGTGATCCTCGCTGCCGGCTCGGAAGTGCCGCGCGACCTGCCGGTACCGGGCCGCGAGTTCAAGGGCGTCTACGCCGCGCTGGAATTCCTGATTCCGCAGAACAAGGAAGTCCAACAAGGCATCCAGAACCCGATCAACGTCAAGGGCAAGCACGTCGTCGTGATCGGCGGTGGCGATACCGGTTCCGACTGCGTTGGTACCAGCTATCGCCACGGCGCCGCGTCGGTGACCCAGTTCGAACTGATGCCGGCCCCGCCGGAACAGGAAGACAAGCCGCTGGTCTGGCCGTACTGGCCGTTGAAGATGCGTACCTCGTCGTCGCACAAGGAAGGTGAAACCGTCCGCGAATTCGCGGTGGCCACCAAGTCCTTCGTCGACGATGGCAAGGGCAACGTCAAGGCCCTGAAGGCCGTGCGTGTCGAATGGCAGGCTGGCAAGATGGTCGAAGTCGCCGGTTCGGAATTCGAACTGCCGTGCGATGCCGCCTTCCTGGCCATGGGCTTCACCAACCCGGTCGGCAGCCTGCTCGAGGCCTTCGGCGTCGAGAAGGATGCACGCCAGAATGCCAAGGCGACGACCGACGGTGAAGGCTGTTACAAGACCAATGTGGAAGGCGTCTATGCCGCCGGCGACGTGCGTCGTGGCCAGTCGCTGGTTGTCTGGGCCATCCGCGAGGGCCGCCAGGCTGCCCGCGAAGTCGATCAGTTCCTGATGGGTTCGACGACGCTGCCGCGCTAAACGACCGACCACTGCGTCATTCCGGGGCCCTGCCGTGCGAAAGCCGGCAGGGCCTTTGTTTTCGCCGTTGATCGGAAAATCTGTCATTTTTCGAACTCGCCCGGCTGCGCTCAGTCGAATAGACAAACAAAAAAACAGGGCTCAGGTGTATCGTTCCTGTTGCTTGGCAGCCAACGTTTTCCGGTTGCAGACCTTATACGAACAGGAAGATAGAAACCACCGATAGCCGTACCGACCACCCACTCAGCGGAGGTAGCCATGTCGATCTTCACGCGTTACCAGAGTCGCTATGAAGCGGCCCAGGAAGAGGAACTGTCGATCCAGGAATATCTGGATCTGTGCCGAAGTGATCCCAGCGCCTATGCCAGCGTCGCCGAGCGCATGCTGATGGCCATCGGCGAACCGGAACTGGTCGATACCCGCCTCGATCCCCGCCTGTCACGCATCTTCGCCAACAAGATGCTCAAGCTCTATCCCGCCTTCCGCGAGTTTTATGGTATGGAGGAGGTGATCGAGCACATCGTTTCCTACTTCCGCCACGCGGCGCAGGGGTTGGAGGAAAAGAAGCAGATCCTCTACCTGCTCGGCCCGGTCGGCGGCGGCAAGTCCTCGCTGGCCGAAAGGCTGAAGGCGCTGATCGAGAAGGTCCCTTTCTATGCGATCAAGGGTTCGCCGGTGCATGAGTCCCCGCTCGCCCTGTTCAACATCGATGAAGACGGCCCCATCCTTGAGCAGGACTACGGCATCCCCCGCCGCTACCTGGGCGGCATCATGAGCCCGTGGGCGGTCAAGCGCCTGCAGGAATTTGGCGGCGACATCACCCGCTTCCGGGTCGTCCGCCTGTGCCCGTCGGTGCTGTCGCAGATCGCCGTGGCGAAGACCGAGCCGGGCGACGAGAACAACCAGGACATCTCGTCACTGGTCGGCAAGATCGACATCCGCAAGCTGGAAACCTATTCGCAGAACGATCCGGATGCCTACTCCTACTCCGGCGGCCTGTGCTTGGCCAACCGCGGCATCCTCGAATTCGTCGAAATGTTCAAGGCGCCGATCAAGGTGCTGCACCCGCTGCTCACCGCGACGCAGGAGCAGAATTACAAGGGAACCGAAGGTTTCGGCGCGATTCCCTTCGACGGCCTGATCCTCGCCCACTCCAACGAGGCGGAATGGCAGGCCTTCAAGAACAACCGCAACAACGAGGCCTTTCTCGACCGCATCTACATCGTCAAGGTGCCGTACTCGCTGCGCGTCACCGACGAAATCCACATCTATGAAAAGTTGCTGGCCAATTCCTCGCTGGCGGCGGCCCCCTGCGCGCCGGACACGCTGCGCATGATGGCCCAGTTCTCGGTACTGTCGCGTCTGAAGGAGCCGGAAAACTCCAGCCTGTTCAGCAAGATGCGCGTCTACGATGGCGAGAATCTCAAGGACACCGACCTCAAGGCCAAGAGTTACCAGGAATACCGCGATTTCGCCGGGGTGGACGAGGGGATGACCGGGCTATCGACCCGTTTTGCCTTCAAGATCCTGTCCAAGGTCTTCAATTTCGACCACCGCGAAATCGCCGCCAACCCGGTGCATCTGATGTACGTGCTCGAACAGCAGGTCGAGCAGGAGCAGTTCCCGCCGGAGGTCGAGGAACGCTATCTGCGCTTCCTGAAGGAATACCTGAGCCCGCGTTACGCGGAATTCATCGGCAAGGAAATCCAGACCGCCTATCTGGAGAGCTATTCCGAATACGGCCAGAACATTTTCGACCGTTATGTCACCTACGCCGATTTCTGGATACAGGACCAGGAGTTCCGCGACCCGAACACCGGCGAAATGCTCGACCGCTCGGCTCTCAACGACGAGCTGGAAAAGGTCGAGAAGCCGGCCGGCATCAGCAATCCGAAGGACTTCCGCAACGAGGTGGTCAATTTCGTATTGCGCGCCCGGGCCAAGAACGACGGCAAGAATCCGTCCTGGACCAGCTACGAGAAGCTGCGGGCGGTCATCGAGAAGCGCATGTTCTCGAATACCGAGGACCTGCTGCCGGTCATTTCCTTCAACACCAAAGCCAGTGCCGACGAGCAGAAGAAGCACCAGGACTTCGTCGACCGCATGAGCGACAAGGGATATACGGAAAAGCAGGTGCGTCTGCTCTGCGAGTGGTACCTGCGCGTCAGGAAGAGCAGCTAGCAGGTTGAAGGCGCCTGAAACGGGCGTCTTCAGCCAGCGGGCAGCGAACAACGGGAGGCGTCATGACCGTACGCATCGTCGATCGTCGGCAGGACAGCAGAAACAAGAGTTCGATCAATCGCAGCCGCTTCATACGCCGTTTCAAGGGGCAGATCCGCAAGGCGGTGGCCGACGCCATCGCCAAGCGCGGCATCCGCGACCTGGAAAATGGCGAGAAGATCGGCATTCCGGGCAAGGATATCGGCGAACCGCATTTCCGGCAGGGCCGCGGCGGCCGGCGGGAGATCGTGCATCCCGGCAACGACCGTTTCTCGCAGGGCGACCAGATGGACCGGCCGCCGGACGGTGGCGGCGGCCAAGGCAAGGGCAAGGCGAGCAATGAGGGCGAGGGGCTGGACGATTTCGTCTTCACCCTGACCCGTGACGAGTTCCTCGACATCTTTTTCGAGGAACTGGCCCTGCCCAACCTGATCAAGCGCCAGCTGGCGCGGATCGACGAATACAAGCGGGTGCGGGCCGGCTATACGCAGAGCGGGGTGCCGACCAACATCAACCTAGTGCGCAGCATGCGCAGCGCCGCCGGCCGGCGCATGGCGATCGGCGGCCCGTACCGCCGGCGGCTGCGCGAATTGCAGAACGAACTGGAGTCGCTGCTCGACGAGGCCAGCCCCGATCCCGACGAAGTGGCCCGTCTGCGCCACGAAATTGCCATCCTGCGCGCCAAGCAGGAAGCCATTCCGTTCATCGACCCCTTCGACCTGCGCTACTCCAACCGGGTGCGCATCCCGCAACCGTCGACGCAGGCCGTGATGTTCTGCCTGATGGACGTTTCCGGCTCGATGGACGAGGCCACCAAGCAGATGGCCAAGCGCTTCTTCATGCTGCTCTACCTGTTCCTGAACCGGAACTACGAGCATATCGAGGTGGTGTTCATCCGCCATCACACCATCGCCGAGGAGGTCGACGAGGACACCTTCTTCCACTCGCGCGAAACGGGCGGCACCATCGTGTCGTCGGCCTTGAAGCTGATGTACGAAATCATCCAGGCTCGCTACTCGAGCAGCATGTGGAACATCTACGGCGCCCAGGCCTCGGACGGCGACAACTGGGATTCCGATTCGCCGCTCTGCCGCGAATTTCTGGCCGAGTCCATCCTGCCCGTCGTCCAGTACTTCGCCTATGTGGAGATCACCGAAGCCGAGCCGCAGAACCTGTGGCGCGAATACGAGCAGCTTGCCACCTCGCATGCCGGCGTCTTCGCCCAGCAGCGCATCGCGGCGGCCAGCGACATCTACCCGGTATTCCGGGAATTGTTCAGGAAGAAACTGGCATGACCCGGAAACGCCCCCGCAAAATCGCCGAAGGCTCGGACTGGACCTTCGAGGAACTCGACCGTGCCGACGCCGAGATTGGCCGCGTTGCCCGCGCCTACGGCCTGGACTGCTACCGCCACCAGCTGGAGATCATCACCGCCGAGCAGATGATGGACGCCTACGCCGCCATCGGCATGCCGGTCTATTACCACCACTGGTCCTTCGGCAAGCATTTCCTGGAAACCGAGAACCGCTACAAGCGCGGCCAGATGGGGCTGGCCTACGAGATCGTGATCAATTCCGATCCCTGCATCGCCTACCTGATGGAAGAGAACACCATGGCCATGCAGGCCCTGGTCATCGCCCACGCCGGCTACGGTCACAACTCCTTCTTCAAGGGCAACCACCTGTTCAAGCAGTGGACCAGTGCCGACGCCATCATCGACTACCTGGTCTTCGCCCGGAACTACATCGCCGAGTGCGAGGAGCGTCATGGCGTCGATGCCGTCGAGCAGCTGATCGACGCCTGCCATGCCGTGTCCAGCCTCGGGGTCGACCGCTACAAGCGCTCGCCGCCCCTGTCGCTGCAAAAAGAAAAGGAGCGCCAGCGGGAACGCGAAGCCTACCTGCAGTCGCAGGTGAACGAATTGTGGCGCACCCTGCCGCAGCACAAGGAGGCCACGCACAGCGGCGAAGAGATGCGTTTCCCGGCCGAGCCGGAGGAAAACCTGCTCTATTTCATCGAGAAGCACGCCCCCTTGCTCGAATCGTGGCAGCGCGAAGTGATCCGCATTGTGCGCAAGATCGGCCAGTATTTCTATCCGCAGCGCCAGACCCAGGTGATGAACGAAGGCTGGGCCACTTACTGGCACCATACCCTGCTCAATACCCTGTACGACGAAGGGCGCCTGTCCGACGGCTTCATGTTCGAATTCCTGCAGTCGCACACCAATGTCGTGATGCAGCCGCCTTACAACAGCAACTGGTATTCCGGCATCAATCCCTACGCCTTGGGCTTTACCATGTGGCAGGACCTGCGCCGCATCTGCGAAGCGCCGGACGACGAGGACCGCGCCTGGTTCCCGGAAATCGCCGGCTCCGACTGGCGGGAAACCTTCGACTTCGCGATGCGCAATTTCAAGGACGAGAGCTTCATCGCCCAGTACCTGTCGCCCCGCCTGATGCGCGAATTCCGCTTCTTCGCGGTGCTCGACGATGACGAAAAGGAAAAGCTGGAGGTCAGCGCCATTCACGACGATCCCGGCTACCGTGCCCTGCGCCTCAAGCTGTCCGAGCAATACAACCTGGGCACGCACGATCCCGACATCCAAGTGTGGAACGTCGACCTGCGCGGCGACCGCTCGCTGACCCTGCGCCACTTCATGCACCGCCGGCGCGACCTGGCGCCCGACTACGAACGCGTCCTCGAGCATCTGGCCTATCTGTGGGGATTCGCCGTGCGTCTCGAACAGCAGAACGAGAAGGGAGAAGTGAAACTGCTCTCCGAACGCATGCACGATCGCCGCCGGGGCGTCGCCGCATAGCCGCCATGCAGCGCGGTGGCGCCTTTCCCTGCTCGGCGCAATCGTGTGAAAATGGCGAATAATTACAGGGGGGACATATGTCGGCTGAACTACAAACTGCCTTGCAGGTAACGGCACCGAACGGAGCGCTGGACGGGCACATGCTGTTCGTTCTCGGCATCATGATCGTCATGGGGATGCTGGGCGGGGCGGCGAATTATTTCCTGGCCGACCGCCAGGGCGAACCCGGCCGCCGGGACTGGATCAAGTATCCGGTATTCGGCGTCGTCGCCGCGCTGACCGTGCCGATGTTCCTCAACATGATTTCCAGCACCCTGCTCGAAGGGGCGCGTACCAAGCCCATCGACTACTACGTCTTCGCCGGGTTCTGCCTGCTCTACGTCGTCGCCTCGCGCCGCCTGTTCGAGAACATGGTGCAGCGCCTGCTGGGGCAGATCGACCAGGTGCGGCGCGACGTCGGCCATCTCCAGAAGCAGAAACGCGACGAGCCGGTCATGCCGATGCCGGCCCCGGCCAGGAACGAGCCGGAAGCGGCGAAGCCCAGCGAACCCGATCCGCGCGAAGTGCTGTCCTACAACGATGTCGAAATCCTGCGCGCCCTAAACGAAGACAGCTTCGTCTACGGCAACCTGGCCGCCATCTGCGACAGCACCGGCTTGGCGCGCGAGCTGGTCAGCCAGCGCCTGACCGTCATGAAGACGCTGGGCGTCATCGAAACCCGGATCAACGAGAAAAATGTCCTGCACTGGATCGTGTCGGCACGCGGCAAGGCCGTGCTGGCCGAGATCGTCGGCGGACAGGAACAGAAAAAGATCGCCTGAAACCGCCGACTCCGGTCGGTCCTTAACCTGAAACCAAACATGAACATCGTCATCCTCGCTGCCGGCCAAGGCAAGCGCATGCATTCCAATCTGCCCAAGGTGCTGCATCCGATCGCCGGCA